>JBAZWR010000005.1:37064-53222 GCA_041660325.1 Thermodesulfovibrionales bacterium
GGAGCCCGTATCGAAAAGGATCCCATGGGTCACTATTTTCTCATCGGTATTTAGCGCCGACCTGATATCCTTGCCGCCTTCCGCTACACGGAAATTCGTGAACATGACCGTCTCTGAATAGCCATGGTTTGCGTGCAAACTCATACCCGTATATTTTAACGGTCTTGTTATGGCGTCAGGGTCATTCACAACCCGTTGATTATCTATATATGCCTTAACGAATGTTCCGTTTACGCTGACCGCAATATGATGGACCTTGCCGTCATTCTTGTCTACAGAGGTAGAGGTATTTTGGGATTGCCCCTTTTCCCCCGAGATGTAAATCGAACCCGGCATGCGCCCCGGCCATCCATCGTCGTCAAACATAAGCAGATAGTACTCATTAGGATAGCTATTTGTGTAATTAAGAACGGCGTCGAATTCAACGGTAAATTTCTCAGGCATGTCGCCTTTCGCATTCAACCTTATAAACAATGAAGTAGACGCCAACCCCTCTTCCTTCGAGGACGGAGGGACGGACCTCAGGTATCTTTTGCCTTTATATTCGACTACCTCTACGGTATTCCCTCCTCCTCCGGGACCTTTCAGCATCCATTTGCGGGGGAATTCTCCGATATCCGTGTCGCTGAAATCATCTAAGAATATAACCTTGTCGCCGGGGATGAAATCATATTTACCGTAGATATTTTCAGAAGCTACTATTTCCGTATTGCTTCCGGCGGAATCTTTACCAATCGCGGGTTTCTGCAGCTTTTCATTTTCAACCCCTGGCGCTGATACAGGCTTATCAATAGCATTGTTTTCCCCTTCAGGTCTATTTTCACCCAATTTCCCCTTAGCGCCTTCGTATGCGCCGTCTGCCGCCTCATTTACCGCCCTATTGCCTATCCCTTCAGCAGCCCCTTTGACCGCGTCATCAAACCATCCGGCATAAGCCTGATTCAATGTCAGCATCGACAGCACAAGAAACATCATAATTCTAAACACAAGAATCCTCCCGTATAAGCATATTTATTAACCCGAAAAATGCAATTAGAATGTTATAGAAACTGCGGATGTCTAAAATAAATTTATTTTTCGATACAATAGTGTACTTATATAGATGTGTTACCAAAATATTTTTATGCAATTACCATGAACTATCTTTTTAAATAAAATTATCGATTTAAATAAATTTATTTTAGACATCCGCAGTTTTTGGGTTAACCATTTTGTGATTAATTATAGCTTTTGCAAATGCTTTTGACAATATAATGTAAAAACAAACCACAGAGACACGGGGGGCCATGTAAACATACATTCAGCGACCGGCCTGTTTATTCGGAATTTTTCCACAATTCCTCAACACTCTCTTCACAGGAAAAAGCTTTTAATATCGATGCATTAGACGGGATGCATTTTTTTCTTGACATACACTATATATTGTGGTTTAATGTCTTATACTGATTTTAAAAATACAACGTATAGACATATAAAAAAGGGGGAGTCATGCAAGCTGCAAAGAGTTTTTATCTGTCCAAGAATGCCTTAAAGGTCCTTGAAAAAAGATACCTGAAAAAAGATGAGGAAGGGAAAATAGTCGAGACGCCTGAAGACCTTTTCAGGAGGGTTGCCGGAAGCATTGCCGCTGCCGATTCGCAATACGGCAAATCTTTCGAGGAAACGGCTAAATTGGAAAAAGACTTTTATCAGATGCTCACTTCTCTGGATTTTCTTCCGAACAGCCCTACACTGATGAATGCAGGGAGAAGGCTCGGCCAGTTGAGCGCCTGTTTTGTACTGCCTGTAAACGACTCCATGGAGTCTATCTTCGATGCGGTAAAGCATACGGCCATTATCCACAAATCAGGCGGCGGCACCGGCTTCAGCTTTTCAAGACTCAGGCCGAACGGGGATATCGTAGGCTCGACAAAAGGCATATCCTCAGGGCCGATCTCTTTCATGACCGTCTTTGACACGGCCACGGAAGCCGTCAAACAGGGCGGCACAAGAAGAGGCGCAAATATGGGCATCCTCAGGGTCGATCATCCGGACATCCTCAGTTTCATCACCTGCAAAGACGATAACACAAAGTTCAACAACTTCAACATATCCGTAGCAATCACCGACGAATTCATGCAGGCCTTCGAGGAAGACAAGTCCTACGACCTGATTAACCCGAGAACAAAAAAGGTGGCCGGCACGCTGAAGGCAAGAGACGTTTTCAATCTTATCGTAGAACATGCCTGGAAAAACGGGGAACCCGGCATTGTGTTTATAGACAGAGTGAATGCATCAAACCCTACCCCTCTCATCGGTAAAATAGAGTCTACCAATCCCTGCGGCGAGCAGCCGCTTCTGCCCTATGAATCCTGCAACCTCGGCTCTATCAATCTTGCAAAAATGATTAAGGAATCCAGGAATGCCGCGTCAGGGGTCATGAGCTGTGAAGTCGACTGGAACAGGTTAAAAGACACGACATGGAAAGCGGTCCACTTCCTCGACAATGTAATAGACATCAATAAATACCCTCTCCCGAAAATAGAAGAGGTGACAAAGGCCAACAGGAAGATCGGCCTCGGTGTTATGGGGTGGGCTGATATGCTCATACAACTCGGCATTCCCTACAATTCCGAAAAGGCGGCAACCCTTGCCGAAGAGGTAATGAAATTTATACAGAGAGAAGGCAAGAACTCATCGGCTGACCTTGCAGAAAAACGGGGCGTATTTTCAAATTATGAAGGAAGCATCTTCGACGGAAAGATAAAGGTGAGAAACGCCACCGTAACAACAATCGCCCCGACCGGCACGCTCTCGATCATTGCAGGCTGTTCTTCAGGCATCGAACCGTTGTTTGCAGTCTCCTTTGTAAGGACCGTCATGGAAGGCACAAAGCTCATAGAGATAAACCCTTATTTTGAAAAGGCGGCAAAAGAACGGGGGTTCTGGACAAGAGAACTCATGGAAAGTATCGCGGACAGGGGATCGGTGCAGGACTTTGATGAGATCCCTGCCGACGTAAAATCCGTCTTTGTCACCGCCCATGACATAACTCCTGAGGAGCATATCAGGACGCAGGCTGCCTTCCAGAAGTATGTCGACAACGCAGTCTCCAAGACCGTAAATTTCCCTCACAAGGCCACGCCGAAGGATGTGGAGGAAGTCTATCGCCTCGCATATAAGCTAAACTGCAAAGGCGTTACGGTCTATCGCGACGGATCGAGAGAGCAGCAGGTCCTCACCACAGGCAAAAAAGCGGACAAGAATGAGGCTGCAGCGGTAAAGCAAAAGATTGTGCCGCGCAAGAGGCCTGACGTCATAAAGGGTTCAACAAGGTTCATGAAAACCGGATGCGGCAATGTATATGTCACCATCAACGAGGATGAAAACGGCCATCTTTTTGAACTCTTTACCTCTATGGGAAAAGCAGGCGGCTGCGCTGCAAGCCAGTCCGAGGCCATAGGAAGGCTCGTCTCCCTTGCATTCAGATCTAACATAGCGCCCGAAGAAGTAATAATGCAGCTGAAAGGCATCTCCTGTCATTCACCGACGTGGCATGACGGCGGAAGGATCCTTTCCTGCTCTGACGCCATAGCAAGGGCTTTGGAAAAATACAATTCAAAAGGCGCAAAAGGCAACGGGGACAGCAAAAAAGTAGTCCTGCTAATGGGCGCCTGCCCCGAATGCGGCGGCGCCGTAGAACACGAAGGAGGCTGCGCCGTCTGCCATAACTGCGGATTTACTAAGTGCGGCTAAAGCTTTGCGAGATGAAAAAGACATAGAGCGGATCGTTCATTTTTTCAGGGAGCGGGATGAAGTGGCTGCTCTCTATCTCTTCGGAAGCTCTGCGAAGAAAAGGAAGACCAAAGAAAGCGATATCGACATCGCCGTGCTGATAGATGAGTCAGGGTCAGGGAAAAAATACCTTGAGCGTTTCAGAAAAGAATACTACGAAGCATCGCCCGGGTTTTCTCTCGGCCCGGTGGATATCGTAATCTTAAACACGGCTCCTCCGTTTCTGAAATATCAGGTCTTAAAAAGGGGCCGGATACTTTTTGACAGGGAGAGAAAGCTCAGAGTAAGGTTTACGGAAAAAGCGATCACCGAATATCTGGACTATAAACCTATCCAGGATATTTATCTCAAAGCTGTTGCACGGCGGTTCAGGGAGAAAACAGTTGGTCGATAAGTCCCTCGTCCTCAGAAAAATTGAGAGAATAGATGCATACCTGAAACAGGTCCGGCAAAAGCGGGACCCCGGCTTTGAAGCTTTCAGAAAAGACATAGATCTCCAAAGCATAGTCCTGTTCAACCTCATTCAATCGATACAGGCAAGTGTAGATATCGGAGCCCATATTATAAGCGATTCCGAATGGGGGGTGCCGGGTTCACAGGCAGATATCTTTGAGATATTGGCGCAGAATAAAATCATCTCCAAGCAACTTTCTCAACGGATGATAAAAATGGTCGGCTTCAGAAACAGGATAGTACACGAATATGAAAAGATAGACCTCCGGATCGTACATGATGTCTGGCAAAAAAACAGCAGAGATGTCGATAAGTTTTGCAAGAGTGTCGTTTTGAAATATAAACTTTGAGAGAAGGATACTTTAAATGAATAGTATCCGGAACAAGCACTTCGGATACTGTAAGATAGATATTCAAATCCTTCCTGGAACACACATCTTTAAGCTAAACCTGAAAGGTATAGAGTTTAACGGGAATTGATAAAAAAGGCGATCAAACATATTGGTTTTTAGAATTATGTGTATTCTATATAGTATTTAAAATAACAATATTATGCTGAATTATCAGGCAACTATCGGCGGTTTTCCGGCAAATTTCATTGACAATCAAACTGAGAAATTATACTCTTCTTATCAAATATAGAATAAGCTTAAAATTAAATGTTAAACCTAAAATCGGGTGAAAATCAAAATGGAAAAACAAAGAAATAAACTGACTGAATTTATAATATATTTCGCCATATTATTAGTGGGTTTATTAATCGGAGCAACAATCGGCATGAGATTCGGCGTCAGAAGTGCCCTTTTTGCCAGAGACCTTACAGCGGTTGCCACCTATTCGCTTTATGCTGAGACTCAATACAAGAATGCAAAATATCCTGATGCAAAAAAGGCACTGCTCAATTTCATTAAGCTCTTGGAAAACACTAAGGGCTCTGCTGATCCAATGATATCCGAATCAGTCCTGACTTTTGATAAAATGCAGACTTATGGACGGCTTGCCCGTCTTTCACGAAATAACGGCGATGATATCGAGGCTAAACAATTTATGGTACTTGCGGTAGAAGAATGCAAACGCACTTCATGGAAAGACTGTTCTGATACAAAAGTTGAATCTATATTAACTGAATTGGAAAGGCGAGCCTTGCTGCCGGACAAACCACATGATAAACAATAATCCTGGTTTAACACCCGGCTCGATCCGACCGGGATTAAGCCCGGTCGGTTTTGCAGTAGCTGGTTGCCCCGGCGGCTCAGCCATTTCGTTGTACGCAAATAAAATAGAATAAAACGATCATTACGGCAACAGGAGCTAATATGCCTAAGAGTTGTTACATGTGTGAGCAAACTGCAACTTCAAAAGAACATGTACCGCCGCAGTGTTTTTTTCCTGAAGAAAAGGATCTTACTGCTGGAATAAATTTAAGAAAGAATCTGATTACAGTCCCGTCTTGCGATGACCACAATACTAACAAATCAAAAGACGATGAATATCTTCTTTTCTGCTTATCACTGAATATAGCCAATAATGACACTGCCTTCTCCCATTTTGCTACAAAAATAACTCGCGCCATGAGTCTCAACCCAAAAACATATGACTCATTTACCAAGACTAACATGCCTGTTGTTGCAGTCGATAACGAAACTGGGGTTGCTTCACATACGTATATGATTAAGCTGGACACTTCGAGAATTATGACATCACTTGACCAGATATCGCGTGCTTTGTATTTCAAACAATACAAGCGTAGATTTGAAGGCAACTGTAAGATACTCTATGATTTTGCTTTATATAATGGCCCCGATGCTACAAAGAAAAATGATTTTCTGCAAAATGCACTCAAACAGATGAAAGACTATTTTGATAAAATGAAGCATGCTGGCGAGAATCCTGAAGTCTTCAGGTATGTCTTGCAAGACGTAGACAAAGGCCATTTTTTAGGAATGCGTTTTTATGGCGGTAGTAATGTTTTCGTAGCTTTTGTCTCTTGATGCAGGGCATCTTTTTATGAGACTGAAAAACATTAAAGCAACGTACAACAAAAAAATCGAGGCGACAGGGAATAACCTCGACGGGTTTTTCAGGGGCTGGTTGCCCCTGCGCCTCATTTAACTCGTTGGGCGCATATGCATATAATTAAAAAATGAGTAATAGAATCGCTGAAATAGTTGAGGTATTGGAAGGAGTGTTGGAGAGCTATTCTCAAAACCCCAGTGAGAATATCCGACGCATACGAATTGCGGCTGTCCATTCTGTCGCTGATCTGCGTACAATCGATGAGCGCTCCGTTTTGGATAAATGCACTCGTCAGCTACAACCGGATGTAAAAGATGCATCCGATTTTGATCGACTGGTAAAAGAATGGCTAATGACAGGTTCTAATGTGCTTCAACAAGCTCTTTTGAATCATGCGGCAGATTCAGATGATGAGTTCTTTATTAAAAGTTTCTTTGGGGCTGTTGCGGTGTCGGATATCGACATAGCCACGGAATTTGGGTTAACCACGTCGGATAAAACCTTTATAGAGGGTAAGGCACGATTCAAGTTACATCTTGTTAAAGAACGCGATCCCAACCTCGTCAGGAGCGCAAAAAAGAAATGGAGTAAAGAGCATTACGGGAATGTCATTTGCGCAATTTGCGATTTTTCTTTCCTGAATTCTTACGGATCTATTGCAGAGGGATACATAGAAGCTCACCACAAGATTCCTATCCATACGCTGACATCAGAGACAAAAGTGACTGTAGACGCCTTGGCTCCGGTCTGTGCTAACTGCCATAGAATCCTTCATCGCCGTAGGCCATGGTTATCTATCGAGGAACTTCATCAAGTTGTACTTGACCAAAGAAAAAAATGAATGAAAAGCCCAACAATAAAATCGAGGCGACAGGGAATAGCCTCTCTGGTTTGTTACAAGGCTGGTTATCCCTGCGCCTCTTTTAGCTCGTTAACTTCTAAAAATGGCATGCGAAATCCAACGGGGTCAGGTCTTTATTCTTGCAGTCGGAGCATAGTTCGCATTTGTGCCTTTGTAACAATTACCGCTTGTACCCCGCAGGATGATCAGGATGCTCTGGGATGATGACTACTGTGAGCAATTAGAACAGGCAATATTTTTAGGATGCCAAAAAGGAGGTTTTATGCAAAAGGATTTTCATTACGATATGGTTTATGCACTCGCCAAAGAAGCGGGATACGAAGACAATGAAGTTTACATCATCGCCTATTCTTCTCAATATGTTGATGATAATATTGACCGTGAATATTCCGTATATGATTCCAGCGAATTTTATGTAGACTTTCCGGAGAAAATCGGAAAGACCGGCAATCTGTATTTCCCCATAATCACTCAGGCAGCAGATATAACTTCGCTGGAATTATCCATCCAAAGATCTGTCTTTGCACCATTTCATTTTATCCCCGGAGACAATAATGTGGAGATCAAAGGCATAAAGAATCCCCTCTGCACAACAAGAGGCTGCGCAAATGCAGTGGGTCTTGTACAAGATTCAGTAAAGAGCACAGACCCATACAGAATGGGCGTTGCCCTTCATACCTATGCAGACACCTGGTCGCATGAAAGATTCAGTGCCTTCCGCGAAGACTGGAATAAGGTGTACAAGTCGATTGTACAAAATATACCGCCGAACATCGGACATGCTGAAGTTTTCACGAAACCGGATGAAATTTCCCTTGTATGGGAAGACAAGAGATTCAAGGAGAAAATAGACAACCGGGGAAGAGCCCTAATGGCAGCAGAGCAGATTTTTAATTTTATCAATAAAGAAAAAACTACATGGGATGATATAAAGGCTGATCTTGAAATATTCGTGAATGCGAAAAATCTCAATGACAGGATAAAACTGATAAAAAATAAATATCCACAGATGGAAGTCTATGATGAGGATAAATGGATAAATGAGGCGCTCAGTTTTTCAAGGGATGCATCGGAAGTCCCTGAATACGATCCCATTAGAGGAAATCCAAAGCCTGTTAGAGTAAGGTTTCCAGATATTTCAGTGAAAGATATAGATTCCCACTGGTTCAGATTTCAAAATGCCGCTAAAAAACAACTCTCAACGGTTTTGAGTATGACAACATCAATTTAAAATGTGATGGCAATAAAAACCACATACAATAATATTAAGTCCTACATAACTAAAGATGGATCAGAAATCCGTGAGCTGATACATCCGGATGTTCACGGCAATGTCAGGCAGAGTTTGGCGGAGGCGATTGTTAAGGTTAGCGGTGAAACAATTCTCCACAGGCATTTGCAGAGTGAGGAAATCTATCATATAACCGGGGGGCATGGAATAATGACCCTCGGTAACGAACAATTTGAGGTCAAGATAGGCGACACTATCTGTATTCCCCCAGGTACAAGTCACAAAATAAGAAACACCGGTGAAATCCCTCTAAGTATATTATGCTGTTCCTGTCCCGCTTACTCTCACGATGATACTGAATTGTTGTCTCGGTAACAAACAACAAAAGGATAACGTAGGAGCGTATTGCAATACGCCCACAGGAATAC
This sequence comes from Thermodesulfovibrionales bacterium, assembly GCA_041660325.1. Lineage (GTDB taxonomy): Bacteria > Nitrospirota > Thermodesulfovibrionia > Thermodesulfovibrionales > SM23-35 > DYFC01. The sequence continues at coordinate 45,829 of JBAZWR010000005.1, forward strand.
AACGATATGAAACAGGAGAAACGTAGATAGGGTGCTCCCACAAGAATGACATTTAACGATAGCATCCATCATCGCCGATCAATCCGCCTGAAGGGTTACGATTATTCACAGGCAGGAGCGTATTTTGTGACAATATGTACGCAGAACAGGGAGTGCCTCTTTGGGGATATCGGCGGGGAAATGAAGGTAAATGATGCGGGACACATGATCCAAAAATGGTGGAATGAATCCGCAGCAAAATTCGGAAATATCGAATTGGACGAATTCGTTATAATGCCGAATCATTTTCACGGTATCATTATAATTGTAGGGGCGGCCCTATGTGGCCGCCCCGGTTTGGGAAGTTGTCGGTTATTTGCACGGCAAATAAATACATAAGGGTAACGGGCTGATGTGTCAGCCAGGAAACAAATTAAGACAAAGCCAGGGCAACCACATAGGGATTGCCCCTACAAAAACAATTAAATGACCAATAAAATGAAATTGTTTTAGATTTTTGATGGTTTTTAACCTCCGGCAAACAGCCCTGATTATCGGACCTGCATTTTCAGTTCTTCAATAATGCCGGAAAACTCACCGAGATATTGCTCTTCATTCTGCGACATATATTCATCGAGTTTTGCCTTTACAGCCTCTTCGACGGAAACCGCAACCTGCATTGTCCTTCCGTCCGGTGTCCTCACCTGTTTCATTCTCAGTTGAGGATTGTCTTCTATGTGCTTTTTGAGATCGGCAACTATCTGTTCTTTCATCCCCTCATATTCTTTTTTGAGGACCTCCAGCGCCTGCAGGCTTGATTCGATCACAACGGTGTTCGGTTGTTCTTTCAGTGTTTCGATTGCCAGTATGCCCTTCTTTTTTAACTGCAACTCTTCAGGGAGGCTGTTGATACTAAGGGTATCGATCAGGTTCATCTGGGCGGTCCTTAACAGTGCGGGCTTGCTGCCCTTGAACCTCTGCCACAAACCGTTCGGGTCGATCTTGCCCAGAAAAAATTCCCTCAGAATTTCGGTAATTTTACCTTCATCCTTCATCAAGTCTTTTTCTTCCTTAGACAGTACCCCTATTTTATCTGCTTTTTCGAGTGCGATCTCCAATGCGCTTTTTACGTTTGCCATTCTATCCTCCTGACAGACTCATTTGTATTGTAGTCAACAACGGAACACTATGCAACTTTTGGTTAATCTCTTTTACCTTCACCCATCGTAATCTTCAAGCCGCGGTCTTCCAAAACCCTGGTCAAAGGGCGTCCGAATATAAACAACTCGAATTCCTTCTTCAGGTCAAGTTCTCTGAAAGCAAAGTCCCGTATGTATAAATCGTTATGGACAAGTTCCTTCATTCTTGCATGGGCTTTCGCTTTAGTCCGTCCTCCTGATAAGGCGGTTATAAGGCCTTCTATCTCATTATATGGACATGCCTGTTCATGCTTCTCTATAAGTTCTATGACAGGGTCGTCCGGATTGATAATATCCGAACGCCGGATGGTATCTTTGCCGATCACCGCCCTTATTCCAGCGGCGTCCCAGCATTTCAGCAGGCGGCATTCGAGGAAGCGGCTCCGGTATACTGCACAGGAGGCGGTTGGTTCGTCATAGAACAAACACGACCGGTCAAACTCCTTACCGGCTATTTTAACCAATTCGGTCGGGATGGGTCCGAGCATTTCCTTAACAGGGTTGTATGCCCGTTCCCCCTTTCTAAGGGTCATCAGATGCTGATAACCGATATGCCCTTCACGGAGGATTTTTTTGTCTTCATGATGCAGAACCGGCCCGCCCTTCTTGCAGCAGGTCCCGCATCGCATACAGTTCGTTATCTTTTTTGATGAGATGGTGAACATCTAATTCAAGTAATTCGATGGGGAATAACCGCTATTTTTTTTCGAGGACTATCTTATGCTTCAACAGAGAGATCTCCTTGATTTGACCGTCGAATATCCTCTGTTCTCCGAATAAGTTTTTGAGGTAAATCTTTCCCTCTTCCGGCCTCATGATATCGACGCTTTCAAGGTATATCTCTTCTTTCCCATCCTTATAAACATAGGCATTCGCTTCACACATGTTACTTCTCCTTTCCGGTCTCCTTCCTGATGCGCTCTATAAGCTTTTCAACCATATGCGGGAGCGGCTCTTTTTCAACGCCTGTTACATCAATGCCTTCCTGATTGAGGGGCAGTAAAATCTTTTTGATATTAGACGATACAATAGCCTCGGCCATTTTTGGCGTAAGTTCACCGAGCATGGCATTGGGAAGAACAATGCTCAGCGGACCGGTAATCAAGTCAACCCTGCCGGCATTCCACACGATTGCATTTTCACCGGTAGCTCCCTTGTTGGCCCTCGATTTCATCATGGTAGTTGTTGCCGCAGCATTGGTCCCGAGTGCAAGGATCTCAATGGCGTCTCCGAATTCGTCCCTCAGCCTCTTGACGATAAGGCTGCCTATGCCTCCGCCCTGTCCGTCTATCACACCGATCTTCAACACAGGTTAAGTATAAAAATATCATCTTCACTATGTCAAACAGGACTCAAAGGATTTTATTCCGCTGATCGTGTAATATTTAAATGAGATGGGATATAATAATCACTTAAAGACTTGCATAATCAGGAGGATGACATTAAGAAGGTACCCGACAATAAAGGTTATTTCGGCGCGTATGGCGGACGTTTTGTCCCTGAAACCCTTATGCCTGCGCTTAAAGAACTTGGAGAAGCATATCACCATTCTAAAAAAGACAAGGCATTCCAGAGAGAGCTTGAACATCTCCGGAGGACTTACATAGGAAGGCCCACGCCTCTGTACTTTGCCAAACGGCTGACCGAACACCTTGGCGGCGCGAAAATATACCTGAAACGTGAAGACCTTGCGCATACCGGGGCGCACAAGATAAACAATGCCGTAGGCCAGGTATTGCTTGCAAAGAAAATGGGGAAACAAAGGGTGATCGCAGAGACCGGCGCCGGGCAACACGGAGTTGCGACCGCCACAGGCGCGGCGCTGTTAGGTCTTGAGTGTGAGATATATATGGGCACGGAAGATATGCACAGGCAGTCGCTGAACGTCTTCAGGATGAGGCTTCTCGGCGCCAGGGTTACGGAAGTGCCGGTCGGTTCAAGGACATTGAAGGATGCAATCAATGAGGCTCTCCGCGACTGGACTACTAATGTCAATACGACCCATTATGTCCTCGGCACCGTCTTTGGACCCCATCCATTCCCTGTAATGGTCAGGGATTTTCAGTCCGTGATCGGGAAAGAAGCGAGGAAACAGATATTGAAAGATGAAGGCAGGCTCCCGGATTATCTTATCGCCTGTGTCGGCGGAGGAAGCAATGCCATGGGACTCTTTTATGAATTTATAGGTGACGACGTAAAAATGATAGGCGTTGAAGCAGGCGGCAAAGGCATCGCCTCGGGAGAACATGCCGCGCGTTTTGCAGGGGGCTCGGTCGGCGTCTTTCAGGGCTGCAAGAGCTACCTCCTTCAGGATGTAGACGGAAACGTCCTCGGAACACACTCCGTATCGGCAGGTCTTGATTATGCATCCATAGGGCCGGAGCATCCCTTTCTGAGGGATTCAGGCCGGGTGCAATATACTTATGCGACGGATAAAGAAGCGCTCTCTGCCTTTGAACTCTTATCAAATTTTGAAGGCATTATCCCTGCCCTCGAATCGGCGCATGCAGTTGCCGAAACTGCAAAACTCGCTCCCTCTCTTTCAAGAGACCGGATTATTATTGTCAATCTCTCGGGCCGCGGCGACAAAGACGTCCAGCAGGTTTCGCGTATTAAGGGGATAGAACTATGAAGACGAGGATCTCGCTAAAATTCGGCAAATTGAAACCGGAAGGCGGGAAGGCTTTTATCCCCTATGTCATGGCCGGGGACCCTTCTCTTGAAAAGACAAAAGAGGTCGTACTGCTGTTTGAAGAGTGCGGGGCCGATATCGTTGAGCTCGGCGTCCCGTTTTCCGATCCTCTGGCTGACGGTCCGACAATCCAGCGGGCTGCGGAAAGGGCGCTGCAAAACGGCGTTACCTTAAGAAAGGTGATCTCTTTTGTTCGGGAGATGCGGCAGTTGACGCAGATACCGCTGGTCCTCATGACATATTACAATCCTGTTTTCAAATACGGCCTGGAGGCTTTTGTTGCGGACGCGGTCGATGCAGGGGTCGACGGCGTAATCATACCCGATCTCCCTCCTGATGAGGCGGATGATCTCATGAAACTTTCGAGGAAGTCCGGCCTTGACACCATATTTCTGCTTGCGCCTACTTCTACGGAAGAAAGGATAAAAAAGGTTGCGCGGTCGGCGAGCGGATTTATCTATTACGTCTCGATAACAGGCATTACCGGGTCCGGCCTCCTGCTTGACGGTTCCATGGAGACGCTCCTGTCTAACATTAGAAAGCACACGGAGAAGCCTATAGCCGTAGGGTTTGGCGTCTCAACTCCCGAAGATGCGTCTGCAATAGCAAAAATATCCGACGGCGTAATTGTGGGAAGCGCCATAGTAAAAAGGCTTTATGAATCTCCGGACGAGCTGAAGGAATTGATTAAAGGCCTCCGTCAAGCCATAAGGTAGCATAAAGGTATTTTTTATATACAGGGAACCAACATAAAAAAATGGCATGGTTTAAAAAGACAAAGGATTTAAAGACCGACAAGAAGGTAAAGATACCTGAAGGGTTGTGGGTGAAATGCGACGGCTGCAAGGAAATCGTCTATAAAAAAGAGATCGAGAAAAACCTTAAGATATGCCCGAAATGCAACTACCACTTCAGAATCAGCGCCCAGGAGCGCCTGAAGCTCCTTGTTGACGAAGGCAGCTTTGTTGAGATTGACGAGGCTCTTGCATCGGCGGACCCCCTCCATTTCAAGGACTCTATTTCCTACAAGGACAGGGTGAAAGAGAACCGAAAAAAAACCGGCCTGACAGAGGCCGTCATTTCCGGTGAAGCGATCATCAAAGGTCATCCTGTAAGTATTGTATTGATGGATTTTTCCTTTATGGGCGGCAGCATGGGGTCCGTAGTCGGTGAAAAAGTATCCAGGGCGGCTGAAAGGGCCATGGAAAAGAAACAGCCTCTCATAGCGGTTTCCTCCTCCGGCGGAGCAAGGATGCAGGAAGGCATCTTCTCCCTGATGCAGATGGCAAAGGTCTCTGCCGCTATAGGCAAGCTTAAGGACAACGGTATACTCTATATATCTATTCTCTGCGACCCTACCTTTGGAGGAGTTACCGCAAGTTTTGCTTCCCTTGGCGACGTCATTATTGCCGAGCCGAAAAGCCTCATCGGGTTTGCCGGCCCGAGAGTTGTAGAACAAACCATCAAACAGTCATTGCCCGAAGATTTCCAGAGGGCCGAGTTTTTACTTGACCACGGGCTTATTGATATGGTGGTCGACAGAAAGAACCTCAGGGAAACCCTTGCAAAAATCTTTAACAACCTCCTATGAGCTATGATGAAACAATCGGGTATCTATACAGCCTGCAGAAATACGGAATAAAATTCGGACTCGACAATATCGGCAAACTCGCCGGCGCACTCGGCAATCCCCATGAATCCTTCCCCTGTGCGCATGTTGCAGGAACAAACGGTAAGGGCTCGACAGCGGCCGTTATCGCTTCTATCCTTCAGGCTGCAGGTCACCGGGTCGGGCTTTTCACCTCTCCCCACCTGATCAGTTTTACGGAACGGATAAGGATCAACGGCGAAGAGATAACCGAAGCCGGCGTTATAGAACTCGCTTCAGAGATAAGAGATACCGTTTCACGTTTTGACGACTTTAACCCTACCTTCTTCGAGGTGGTAACCGCCATTGCCCTGCTCTATTTTCAGAGACAAAAGGCGGATGCCGTCGTTATGGAAACAGGCATGGGAGGAAGGCTCGACGCCACAAACATCGTCACGCCCCTGGTATCGGTCATAACGGATATAAGTTTCGATCATAAATATTTTCTCGGCAATACCTTAAATGAAATAGCCGAAGAGAAAGCCGGCATCATAAAAAAGGGCATTCCCGTTGTCAGCGCGGACCAGGAGCCTGAAGCGGCGAAAGTCGTCAGGGAAAAAGCACGGGAACTAAGTTCGCCTTTGTACTTGTATGGAAAGGATTTTTCCGCTTTACTGAAAAAATCCGATGCGTCGGGGATCTGTTTTGATTATTCCGATGGACCAATTAAACTGAAGGATCTTACTCTTCCCCTCTCCGGCGAGCACCAGATGCGGAATGCCTCGTTAGCCGTCAAAGCAGCCGATCTTTTTTTAAATTCTCCGCGTCTCCGCGTCTCCGCGTCTCCACGTCAGGATTCGTCGTCCCGGCTTCTTAAATATATCAGAGACGGGCTTGCATCGACAAAGTGGCCCGGCAGGCTTGAACTTGTTCAGAGCAATCCTCCCATTCTGATAGACGGCGCACACAATCCGGCTGCTGCACGCGTCTTATCCGAAACCATAAAAAGTATTTTCCTTAATAAATATAAAAAGATTATAATGGTACTTGGCATTATGAGCGACAAAGACATGAAAGGAATAATGGGACCGTTATTGCCTCTCGCATCAGAGATTATCGTAACTGCTCCTTCCTATGAAAGGGCCGCTTCACCCGGACGTCTTGCAGAGATCGCGGCGTCCCTCGGTTTTTCCGATATCCGGATTTCATCAACCGTAAAAGAAGCTATTGACCTGGCAATTAAGGATGGTCGTCAAATGCCGGACTCTCCGCTTATCGTGATTACAGGTTCATTTTATACGATAGGAGAAGTAATGGAAGCGCTTGGACGGCGAGGCATACTTACGAGGTTAAGGGAATGCTGAAAAAAGAAGCTGGATGCCTGATTTTCGCCTCAGCGGAACCGATCGGACCGGAACGAGTTGCAAAGGCAAGTAACCTTCCGACGTTCTTTGCTCTCTGCTCTCTGCTTTCCTGACCGGATATGCTGTTGCCTCGGAAGATACGTCCATAGACGCCCAATCGCTTGAATATATCCAGGAAACATCGACCTATGTTGCCAAAGGGGCCGTGAAGATCAAAAAAACGGATATGCTGATAGAGGCGGATGAAATAACATACAACGAAGAGTCCTCCGAAGCCACAGCCGCCGGAAACGTAAAATTCAACGACGCCGAATTTTCGTTTACCGCAAGCAGGGCGGAACTCAACCTAACCGAAAAGACCGGCCTGCTACATGATGCTCAGGTTTTTTTAAAAAAAGACAATTCCCACATTTACGGGAAGCTCATAGAGAAAAAAGGCGAGAACGCTTACGTCATTCCCGATGGGCTCTTTACAACCTGTGACGCGCCCGTCCCTGCCTGGTGTTTCAGAGGGAAAAATGTGGACGCACTTGTAGGAGACAAATTGGAGGCAAACAATGTGACGTTCAGGG
>JBAZWR010000006.1:0-50788 GCA_041660325.1 Thermodesulfovibrionales bacterium
TTTTCGGAACATACGGGTTTTTCTTCCCCGTAACTAATCATCTCTATCCTTCCCGACGGAACGCCAAGGGCTATAAGAACATCCCTTACGGCTTTAGCCCTTCTGTCTCCAAGCGCCAGATTATATTCATTCGTTCCTCTTTCATCACAATGTCCCTCAATTGAAATTTTTGACGCGCGGTTTGTCAGCATCCAAGTCGATATCTTCTCAAGAACGGCCTTGGCAGCGGCGCTTATTTCATACTCGTCGTAATTGAAATAAATATCTTCAAAAAGGTCTTTCACCTCTTTATACCGGTCGGACCGGACCTCTTCTTTCATCTCAATTTTGGCGAGCTGCTTTTCAGTGATACGTTCGGATGGTTTGATATCGGTTGTTTTCGTTTCGGGTTCCTTCGCAGTGACCGTCGGCTCCTGCTGTTGTTGTTGCTGTTGTTGCTGCTGCTGATCGGCCGGCGTCGGCTGCACCACTTTCTGCGGCGAACATCCCGCCAATGTAAATCCTGCCAATAACAAAGATAATATGAATGCGAATTTTTTCATTATTAACCCTCCTGTTATCAAAAATAAAATCTTTCCGGAGCAACACAAAACGTAATTTTCTCCACATATATCCTAAACATTACAAGACTTTATTTCAATAGCAAGGGCGGATATGCCGGGCAAATAAACCCGGCCTTTTTGTTAGGCCGGAGCCCATCGCGGACTGTATGCCTTGAAATGCTTAGGGGTAATGCGTTTCTGGGCCTCTCCGTTTGCCCTCATAATATAAACACCTTTCGATCCTTCTCTATCGGAGGTGAATGTAATATACCTGCCGTCGGAAGAAAACGACGGGTCCTCATTATTGCCCTGTGTCGTCAATTGTGTCAACCCCGTGCCGTCAGGATTAATTGTTAATATCTGGTTTGCTCCTCTTCTTCCTGAAAAAACAATTCTATCGCCCTTTGGGGACCAGTTTGGAGAGGTATTATAGGAGCCGTCAAAGGTCAGCCTCCTTACCCCGGAACCGTCCCTCCTCATTGTATAAAGCTGCGGATTGCCGCCCCTGTCCGAGACAAAGACAATCTGTTTTCCGTCCGGAGAAACGGAAGGAGAAACCTCTATGCCGTGAGAGGACGACAATTTGATTACATTATCGCCTTTTATATCCATGGAATATAGTTCAGGCCTTCCATCCCTGGAAGAGGAAATAAGCACATCATTCCCGCCAGGGAAAAAGTCTCCGGCTATATTGGTCCCTATGGAAGAAAAGAGCTTTTTCTCGCTCATGCTTTTAAAGTCTAACAAATAAATTCCCCATTGTCTATGCCTTTCGGCGGAATAAATCAGCTTTGAGCCGTCCCTTGACCAGCGGACTGAAAGGATGATATTACCGCCGGAACTTAGCTTATTCATCCTGCCTCCGTCCCAATCTATCTGATAGATCGCCTTATCGCCTTTTTCTTCGCCTACAAAGGCAATCTTTGTTTTGAAAACCCCTTTTTCTCCGGTCAGAAGATAGTAGATATCGTTCGCTATGGTATGGGCAAGCAACCTGATAAACTCCCTGCTCGTTGTATAACCCTTTTGGAGGATTGCCTCCCCCTGATAGACGTCATACAGGGAAGCTCTCACTGAAATCTCCTTGCCTTCGGTCGCCGCACCCTTAAGTACCGTCTCCGCCCCTATGGAGGACCAGTTTTTAGCATTAAACGGTTTTGAAGGGCTTTCCAGATAGGCCGCCTTGTCTATATATGTAAAAAGCCCTGTAAACTCAAGGTCATTCCTGACAGTCTCGGATATTTCCTTCCCGTAAGGTCCGGTAAACTCCTGTATAGCTATCGGCAGCTTCTTGAAACCCGGTGACGAGATGTCGATATAAATCTTTGCATCGGCATACAGAACAAAACAAAGAGCAAAGAGCAGAAAGCAGAGAGTTAAACGACATAAGTTCCTAAGATAGTTTTTCACTGTTGTCCTTTCCGTTGTATACCGGTTCACCCAAAAAATTCAATTAAAGCGTCAGAGAAACTGCGGATGTTTAAAATAAATTTATTTTTCGATACCATAGTGTACTTATATAGATGTGTTACCAAATTATTTTTGTGCAATTACCATGAACTATCTTTTTATATAAAATCATCGAGTTAAATATATTTATTTTAAACATCCGCAGTTTTTGGGTTCACTGCTTTTCTAAGTATTTAATGCACCCGCCGTTTATATTTTGCTCCATGCCCTATGCCTGTTGCCTGTTGCCGGTTACGGATAAAACCTTACTCCTATCTCAATTTCATATGGAGGTGGAGTGAGCGGACTTGCCTTGGCAAGCGCCCTGAGCGCAGTCTTATCAAAGAGGGTATTCCCCGAACTTTTCTCTACCTTTTGCACAACGGCAGTCCCGTCTTTTAAAATTTTTATTGATACAATTGCCTCGATATTTCTCCGCCCTGAATCCCGTGAGGCCCATCTCCATTGCTGCCTGATTTCCTCGACTACTTTTGAATAATAGTCATCAGACGACGAGGCCCCTTTTGTGACGGGAGAAGAAACTAAGGGTCCGCCTTTTGCAAGATTGCCTTTTGATGCAGGCATGGGCTTTTCTCCTCCGGCTTTAAGAGATATGACCTTGCGGGAACTGAACTGGTTTTCGACCCTTTTTTTAGCAGCCAAAAGAGAAATCTTCTTTTCGACCGATTCTCTCTCTTTTACGTCCTCTCTTGTATTTTCTTTTATATTTTTCCGCGGCATTTCGGACGCCGGAGCAGGTTCTTTTTGCTGCCGGGTTTCGGTTTTCTGCACGGTTGCGGGATTTTCCGTCTTGTCAATCCGCGGCAGGACATTAAGGCTCACAAGATTGACCGTATAGGCGTCAGGCATTGCCATATGATTGGATTGTCTGAAAGTCAGGACGGCTAAAAAGAAAACCGAAATGTGAAGTGCAAAGGAAAGCGCAGCGGTCCTCTGGAGGCTCGGTCCTCTCATTTAAGGCTTACTTTTGGTTCGGTGATCATGCCAAGCTTTTCTATTCCCGCCTCCTTTATCTCACCCATAACCTCGACAACAAATCCATAAGGCACATCCTTGTCCGCTTTCAGAAACACATTCGGGTTCGATGAGCTTAAAGCCCTGAGTTTTATACCCATCTCCGTAAGTGAAACAGGATTATCATTCATATAAATTATATCGCCCTTTTTTACAACCAGGGTAATCCTCTCTTCAGGGGGCATCTCTTTTCCTTTGGCCTTAGGCAGATTCACATCAATGCCCTGCTGGAGGAGAGGCGCCGTCACCATAAAGATTACGAGCAGGACGAGCATAACGTCGACAAATGGGGTCACATTGATTTCCGAAAGGACCTGTCTGTCCCTGGTAAATTTCACTGCTTATCCTCCGTGAAAAAATCAAGAAGCTCCTCCGAAAAATCTTCCATCTCGATAATCATTCTTTTTGCCATGCTGAGGTAGTAATTATAGGCTATGACTGCGGGGATGGCTGCAACAAGTCCGGCTGCAGTGGCTATCAGAGACTCCGCTATGCCGGGAGCGACAACCGCAAGGGAAGCGGCGCCTGCCGAACCGATCCCCCTAAAAGAATTCATTATACCCCAGACAGTGCCGAAGAGGCCGATGAACGGAGTCGTTGAGCCGGTCGTTGCAAGGAAATTCAGATATTTCTCGAGCTTTGCCGATTCAAGAGCGCCGTAACGCCTGAGCATTCTCTTGATCTCGGTCTTTTCTTTATGCACCGCATCGGTATAGACCGACCTGAAGATATTTGCAATGGGGCTGATGATCAGACTTCGTGTTGACTGGAAAATCCCTTTTGAGTCCTTACTCGACCGGTAGGACCGCATGAACAGCTCGGTCTCCTTATTGCCTCTCGAAAAATACCGGTGCTTAAAAAATATTATCGCCCATGAGACAACCGAAAAAGATAAGAGTATCAAAAGAACAAACTTAACAACCAAACCTGCCTGAAGAATAAGCTGCATCGCCGAATCTTTCATAATTACCTCGAAACATCAATATTTTACAACACGTCTTATTAAAAAAAATCCAGACTAAAAAGTCAATGAAAGTTTCTGTTATAATAGTAACCGTTCACCGATAAGCGGAATTTGGCGGCCACAGAATTCAACCAGTGTAAATGCCGTTGCATGTCGTGATAACCGTTACATTATAATATTGTAGCTTTTTTCGCTTTTTTATGCTTTCAGATTTAACGGAGGGGTTGCCGAGCGGTTTAAGGCGACGGTCTTGAAAATCGTTGTAGGGGTGACTCTACCGTGAGTTCGAATCTCACCCCCTCCGCCACCTAACTTCTTGTTTTTCCTACATTCTATTACTGCATATCTCGTTCCGTTGTCGTTCCTTAATCCTTTTTGTAACAAAATTGGGAGATCTACAACATGAACCAAGAATTGAGAATGATCAAGGAACTTATCGAGGAAGCAAGGGAAAAAGAAAAGAGGGCTGAACATCTTCTTTCCTTAGCATTGCCGCCAGGGACTCTGGTTACTTTCCGATTTGGAAATATGCAAGTTAATGGCAATGCGGAAGTGATAGGAACACGTGTGTTCCATTATCCTGAAGTTACGATTAAAAATTCTTTCACGGGCAAGACAAGAACAGTCCCCCTTGATGCCATTAATGGGTTTTAATGCGACCAAAGCGCGTCCAGAAATATCATGCTTAATATTGTTACCTTGAGGAACGCGTGGAGAGATGAACGTATGCGGTACCAGTGGAAATTCTACAAATATGTGTTAGTCTGCCAACTTGGACGATCATGAATTGTAAAATCTTATTCAGAAAAATGTTAATTAGTTTTTCTGGATGGCTGGCGAGAAATGGTTACCGAAAAAAGAGGGGAAAATGAACGGTAAATACTGGGATAAGGCATGGTCTTTAGTTGAGGGTTGTACCCCCGTCAGTGAGGCCTGTGATCATTGCTGGCTGGCGAGTATGGAACATAGATTTCAGAAAAATAATTTTCGATCTGTAAAATTGACAGGAGAATCACTCAATACTCTTTTCAGTTCTCCTGTTTTTAATGGAAATATTAACATCCGGCCTGATCGCCTCAACATCCCACTGAAAACCAGAAAGCCTACAGTCTTTGCGGTGTGGTCTGATTTATTACATGCAAAAGTAGCTGACGATTTTATTTTTCGGGCACTTAACGTCATGGCAGATTGCCGTTGCGAAAAGCATACCTTTGTTGTTCTAACAAAAAGACCGGAGAGGATCAGTAAATGGTTAAAGCTTGATAGGACTGGCGATAATGCTGTTTCAATGTCTCTGGAAGTTCTTGGGAGATTCCCAGACAATATCTACTTCGGCATCACCGCTGAGAATCAACAACGTCTCGATGAAAGATTGCCCTATCTTCTTCAGGTCCCAGGAAAGAAGATACTGAGCATTGAGCCGATGCTGGGACCTATAGATTTAAATGATGCAGTTCGTATTGTTGACGGCTGGGAGCATCATTATAGTTGTTTGAAGCTTGATGTTGACCCAGAGGATGATGGAGATTTCCAAGGTGAAACTATCGACGGAGTAATCTGTGGCGGGGAGACAGGCCACGGTGCAAGGCCAATGCATCCAGACTGGGTGCGGAGTCTCCGAGATCAGTGCGCCGCTGCTGGCGTGCCGTTCTTTTTTAAGCAATGGGGAGAATGGGCACCTTATGAAATAGCAGCGGGCAAAGACCTCGGTGGAGACGTGCGCAGAGGAAAGGTTCAAGTAATTCACACAACAGGAGAATCAACATACGAGGTATATGAAAGAACTGGCATAAATACTTTGCCACGAATAAATGGCATACCACAGACTGTTTATGTAGAGCATGTGGGCAGTAAGAAAGCAGGACGTCTTCTCGATGGCCGAGAGCATAACGAATTGCCGTGGAATTGCGGCATAGGGAGAGATAATGATTGAGTTTACAACTGAACCATTCACGGTCAAGACTAAGGAAGGTTCGCAAACGGTTCCTGCCATACATTGCGGTAATGGAATTTTTATTCATCGACCTATTTTTGCACCTGAACAACAAACTATAGATAAATACTACAATCCTTTCCCGATCTGGACGATATCTGCCAAATGCGGAATGAAAATAAAAGATTGCTTTATACCTCATATAGCGTTCAATGAATTACTGAGCATTATTGAAAAACAGCTTTGTACTCTGGATTGGACAAAATCTTTTGATGAAATTGTAAATACTCGAGTCTATAGAGAGGCTGCTTCCCTTTTTTTATGTCTCATCATGCCGATATCTGATATAGATTTCCAAACGCCCTCAGGAGAAAAACCTAATCAAACATGAGCAAATCAAACACTCCCCAAGATATCACAGTCGGAGAGATAGTGAAGGATGAGAACAATATCCTTTTGATCTCCATTAGAGAATACAAAGGCCATAAGTATTGTGATATCAGAAGATGGTTTAAGAATGGCAGAGGTCACATGATTGCGGATAGGGATCGGGGTATTACTATTTCTCGTAAATCTATTGATAATTCATTATGTATATCAAGAATGCCCGCATTGCTCTCTATGGCGAGGAGGCCTTTTGAGGATCGCTGAGAACTCAGATCCCTTTGTAGCGCTGCGGAGCGGACTGATGAACCACATTGAAACTGGCCTGATGAACTTCAAGAATGAACTTCCTGTTTTTTGTGTCTTACTTCTCATGGCAGATCATAAGACTGGAACTGTCCTGACCAATGCAAAGATATTAGCGGAGAGATTGAGAGAGAATCTAAAGATCATTCAGTTCGCGTTATATAAGCTGAGGGAGAAGAAGTATATTCATTACGATGATCATAGAGGACGTAAAGGGTCATACAATATCTACATAAATAAGTATCGGATATGGCTTACCAGAGACCTTGCTATTTATACATCTATCTTCCGCGAAAACGGGTTTATCGGCGAGCAGGTTTTTAATGCCCAAATGAAAGTCTGCAACTTATACCCTAAATTGGGGTCAGGTTACAGACTTTCATTTCAGAGTTTTAGATTACCTACAGACTTTACTATAGACTTTGTTTCAGACTTTAAAACGTTTCTGCAAGGTATTGATTCTTATACTACAAATTCATTGGTAAATAATGCGCTGATCGACTTTACTACAGACTTTACTTTAGACAAGTCACAGACTTTAATTATTGACGCTTATAAAGAAATATATATATATATAAAGAAATCAGCAAACCTGATTTCTTTTAAAGAAAGTCCAGACGAAGCAGACACTAAGCGCATTCATTCTCTATGCGATCAACTCAAAGTATTGAACCTTAACCATGGGTTTAATCCATATACTTTCTGGCAGATGAACATCAATGAAAAGATTCCCTATCAAGTAACTGAAAGGATCTTACTGCAATTGATGAAATACAAACCTAAGAATGCTTGGGGTTATGCCAAGGAAATACTGAGGCAAGACTATCAACATAGAAGTTTTGCCGAAGCTTTGGAGAAACATGAAGAGATGAAGAGCTTTGACTTTGCCGATGCACTCAAGAAAGTAAAGGTGATCGATTGATTCTTTTTCTTTGTTATAAGAAATTCACGGGTCCTTCCCACGGGGGGCGTCATGCGGAGCGCAAAGCATGGCAAAATCGCGTTAGCTTCAGAGAAAAAAATGGAGGGTTCGTTTCTGTAACACGTTGAAATTAAAATGAAAAACTTAAATAATGCATATCTAAAACCAAAAGAAAATAGTGCCAAATTATTAAATAAAATAAATGGGAGTATAAATTGACTCAGCCTGCGCTTATGGAAATAGGAGATCCTCTTCAGGAGCCGGTGAGTTCTTCGAAGCTGGCGGAAGGGTATGGCGTGGACATCCGTACTATCCAGTTATGGGATGAGAAGGGCTGGATAGCGCGTAAGGACCGCGGCCTTTATATTTTAGGAGAAGTTCTCAAGGGCGTGTACGATGCCCAGCGGGAGCTGATTAATCGGAAAAAGCCGGAGACTCCCGAAGGTATGGAGAGTTCTGATGAAGCCGAGCGTCGGAAGAAAATCGCCGAGGCCAATATCAGGGAACTTGAGGAATCCGAGAAAAAGCGGGATCTCCTTCCACGTTCTGAAGTCGAGAAGGCAACCTTTGAAATGGCCCGGCAGCTCCGGGAAGCGTTTGAGAATATCCCCTCACGCATTGGAGATATTGTTGCTGCAGAGGCAGATCCCGCGAAGGTCAAGCAGCTCCTCGGAATGGAATTCAATAGAGTGCTGGAGAATTTGAGCAAATGACCGTTGCTGAATCAATCTATCAATCAGCTTTCAAAGCCGGCCTGAAGCCTACGGATTTTATTACCGTGTCGGAGTGGGCGGACAAATACCGCGTTATCCCACGAGCGGGCGGTGCGAAGGAGCCAGGGCAGTGGCGAACCAGCCGGTTTCCATTTACGAAGGAGATAATGGATAACCTCAGCCATTTCTCCGGTATCCAGTTCACCATCGTCATGGCTGGCACGCAGATCGCAAAGACAGAATGCGGGCATAATTTCCTCGGGCATACCATACATATCTGCCCAGCGCCCATGCTTATCTTATTGCCCACTATCGAGGTCGCCAAGCGCCGTAGTAGGCTGAAGATCAAACACACCATCGAAGAGACGCCTGTGCTCAAATGCCGTGTCGCGGATCCGCGCGAGCGCGACAGCGACAATACCGTCTTGTTCAAGGCATTCCCTGGGGGCGCCCTTATCATCTCCGGTGCAAACTCAGCCGCATCTCTCAGGGACATCTCCGTTAAAAACATTCACATGGATGAAGTAGACGCCTATGAGATGGACCTTGAAAAAGAGGGAGATACTATTAGCCTGGCATTGAAGCGTGCCGACAGTTTCGGCGACGAGAAGCGCATCCTCATAACTTCCACGCCCACCCTCAAGGAATTCAGCAAGATCGAAAAAGAATTTCTCAACTCTGATCAGCGGCACTGGTATATGCCCTGCCCTTTTTGCGGCCATATGCAAGTCCTACACTGGAAGGACGGCAAATGGAACGGCGAAGGAGCATATCGCTTTGTCTTTAGCTATGATGAGCAAATGCAGCTTCTCGCGCCTGTAAAGTACCGGTGTGAGTCTTGTGATAAATTAATCGACGAATACCACAAAACATGGATGCTTTCCAAAGGTGAATGGAGGCCGCATAATCCTGGACATCATCGCCGGGGGTACAAACTACCAAGCTTTTACAGTCCGCTTGGGTTTCTAAGCTGGAAGGATATCGTTCAGGAATATCTCGATGCAAAAAAAGACAAGGATATCGAGAAGCTAAAAACGTGGAAAAATACCCGCCTTGCCGAAACATGGGATGAAGAAAACGACGTTGACATGGAGAGCAGCCACAATATGCTTTTGCTCAGGCGTGAAGAGTACGGCCCCATAATCCCGATGCAAGGCCTCCTGCTTGTTGCCGGAGCGGACGTCCAGCATGACCGCATAGAAATCAATGTCGCGGCTTTCGGCATAGGAGAGGAATGGTTTAATATCGAATATCGCATAATACCCGGTAACATATCAGACAGAGCAGTCCAAAAGGAATTAGACGACTTTCTTTTTTCCCCCTGGCTACATGCCTGCGGAGCCGAGATAAGGATCTCCCGCGCTCTCATAGATTCAGGCGACGGCGTCAATACACAGGAAATTAACGACTATGTAAAACCGAGACAGACAAAAGGCCTATTCTCCTCAAAAGGGTCCCAGTTTTACAGAAAACCGATTATAGAACGGTCAAAGAAAATAAATAAAGGCGGCGTTAGACAGTTCAACATCGGCACAGACAGCGCTAAAGACTCTCTTTTTCTTTCACGTTATAACACTGTCAGGGCAAGGCAAAAGGAGATTGAATTGTTTAAACCGCTTACTGAAGAGCCCGTAGAGATCTCCCCTATGTATGTCCACTGGAACATGACCGGATATGATGAGGAATATTTTCTGCAGCTCTTTGCTGAGGTTGTCAAGAGAGAGAAAAAAGGCCGGAAATACGTGCGATATTACAAACAGATCCGATCAAGGAATGAAGCCCTCGACACCGCAGTCCTCTGCCTCGCCGCCTTCCGTATGCGGATACCTAACTGGAAGCAGATTATCGAGCGCCTTGCGAAAAATAAAGGAATCATTGAGAAGCAATCCATCATTAAACAAAGTGAAGTATCGGTTCTAAGCGTAGAATCTTATGTCCCGCCTGCAAATATTCAAAGGTCCACGGGGCGCAGGGTCATATCAAGCGGGGTGAGTTTATGAACATTCATCCAATGCCTTTTAGGAATTAATGTAGCATGAAGCTTGTAAAAATAAATCTTTCTTACAGGTTAAAAAGTTGCCTTTTGCAAGCAGTTCCCTACATTAATTCCTAAAGGGTATAACGCGGCATGAAACTGAAAGGGGCGCAATGAATAAAACAAAAGTGATAGTATTATGTGGCTCATCGAAGTTCTGTGACATCATGGCTGTCTGTGCCTGGCTGCTTGAACGAAATGAAAAAGTAATCACTATGGGCTTGCATCTTTTACCTTTTTGGTATTCTGAAGAGAAAATCCCTGATCATCTTGCCGAACATGAAGGTGTTGCGGCTGAAGCAACGATATAGAAATGACGTTAACGCTCGCATGATAAAGTGGTTGAAGAACCGCGTGGAATGACTCTATGAACGCGAAGGCTGTTAAGAAAGTCAGGAAGATAACGAAGCGGGTAATGAAGCGGGATTTTGAGGAGATGGTATCCGAGGCCCTGGGACTATCGTTTAAGTTGAGGGCAAAGCTTGTTATTAAATTATTAATGGGGAAACGGAGATGAAAAAATCAATTAAAAGATTTGTCAATATATACAGAAATATAAAAGACGATGATTATGAGATTCCAGCCATTCATTCCAATAAGATTACTGCTACTAAGCAGGCATTGTCTCATGCAATTGCTGTGGCTGTACCCGTAAAAATTACTTTTGAGATACCAAAATGAAAGCTATTAGCCTTTGGCAGCCCTGGGCGTCATTATTGGTGCACGGATTAAAAAAGATCGAGACTCGCAGCTGATGGTAACATTGATCGATTGTCGGCAGGTAACAAGCGGCAATAAGCCTAATCATCCCGAGGTCTGTTTCGGTAATTACTCCCCAGGCCGATATATGTGGTTAACTGAAAACGCTAAACCTTTTAAAAAAATCATTCCTTTTCGCGGATATCAGGGACTCTTCGATATTCCGGAAGCAACCTTGCGAGTATGCAGGGTGTGCGGATGTTCTGAAAAAAATGCCTGCAAAGGCGGCTGTTATTGGATCGAACAGGATTTATGCAGCTCTTGCATGTCAGCTGATACATCGGGAAATTTAATATTACCTCTTTTCTACGGAATTGAGACACATGACTGAACTGTCGGTCAAACCTCATCTGTTAACGATTCATCAGGTATCTATTATTATTCAGGTCCACGAAAAGACTGTCAGAAACTACATCGCCGAAGGAAAACTCAAAGGGCATAATCCGAATGGTGTTAAACCGGGCGTGAGAGGTCTTAGAGTCACCGTTGAATCTGTCAGGGAATATCTTAAAAACTATGAGCTCGATGAATTCAATGACGATGATTTTGATAAGAAGATAAGTTTAATAACGCAAAATGCTTCTCACCGCCGTATTATCTCTTCCGGAATTACTAATCTATAAAAAACAGGGAAACAGCTCCTAACAGCTCCCAACAGCTCCGTTTTCATTGCTTTAAAAACCCGTCATAATTTATAGCATTATGGCAGGAATAACAGCAGAGCAGGCCGAAACAAAGCTCGCAGAATACCTCGCCGCCGAGACTGCCGTCCTCTCAGGGCAATCATGCACAATCAATGGCCGCGAACTGACTATGGCTAACCTCGCGGAGATCCAGAAGGGTATCGAGATCTGGAACCAGAGGGCCCAGAAACTTTCTCGCGGTGGGTTTAGCATGAAATTCGGGACGCCCGCATGAAAACGACTGTCCGCGTAGGCCGCGAAGATATTACCATTCAGGAAAATATAATCGACAAGGCAATCCGTTATTTCGATCCAGTAAAAGCAAACAGGAGATTCCGATCCCGCGTAAGCATGGCGTTGGCGGGCGCGTATATCGGCGCATCTACAACCCGCCGGCAGACCTTGTTATGGAGGACCAGCGCCGGTGACCCTGATTCGGATATTCTCAGCGACCTCCCGAGATTGCGCGAGCGGTCCCGGGACCTCATAAGGAATTCCCCGCTTGCGACCGGCGCAATAAACACAACGGTCACAAACGTTGTCGGCACCGGCCTTAAACTGCAATCAAGGTTAGACAGAGACACCCTCAATTTTACCGAAGAGCAGGCCGACGCCTGGGAAAAGAACACTGAACGCGAATTCCGCCTCTGGGCTGAATCGCAGGAATGCGACGCCGCGCGGACATTAAACTTTGCCGCAATTCAGGACCTTGTTTTCAGGCAGGTCCTTGAAAACGGCGATATCTTTACCCTGCTTCCGCGCAAAGAGCGCAACGGCTCACCTTACAGCCTCAAACTCCAACTGATTGAGGCAGACCGGGTATGCAACCCCGACGGCAAACAGGACAGCCCCTTATTTGCCGGAGGCGTTGAAAAAGACGACCTCGGCGCCCCTGTCACATATCACATACTAAAACAGCATCCGGGCAATACTTACGCAGCAAAACTGCGTGAATGGGTCCCCGTCAATGCCTTTGGCGAGAAAACCGGCCTGCGGAATTGCATCCATAATTACAAGATGCTCCGCCCTGGTCAAACGCGAGGCGTACCTTATCTCGCGCCGGTCATCGAATCCCTAAAGCAGATCGATAAATACACAGAGGCCGAGATAATGGCCGCGGTCATATCCAGTATGCTCACCGTGTTCATTAAGAGTGAAACCGGCGAGCTTGACCTCGATGTCTCCAATACCACATCGGAAACGCAGGCAAAGAAGACATCCGATACGGACATGAAGCTCGGCACTGGCGCAATCCTTGGCCTCGCTCCGGGTGAAGACATCTCCATCGTAAATCCGCTCCGCCCGAATGCGGGCTTTGATCCGTTCATCATGTCGATCCTCAGGCAGATAGGCGTCGCGCTTGAACTGCCGTTTGAGGTCCTTATCAAACATTTCACGGCCTCTTATTCCGCAGCCCGCGCCGCACTCCTTGAAGCCTGGAAGTTCTTTAATGCCCGCCGGCAATGGCTGGCCCAGAACTTCTGTCAGGTTGTTTATGAGATCTGGCTTTATGAAGCCGTTGCAATCGGCAGAATAGCGGCGCCCGGATTCTTTACGGACCCGATCATCCGCAGAGCCTACAGCGGTGCGGAATGGGTAGGCCCGGCAAAAGGCCAGATCGACGAACTCAAGGAAGTCAACGCCGCAGGAAAGCGGATCGAGCTCGGCATATCTACACTTTCCGAGGTGACCGCAGAGATGACCGGCGGCGACTGGGAGAAGAAACATCCCCAGTCCGTTAAGGAATATAAAATGAGAAAAGAGGCGGGACTCATCAAAGAGGACCCTGCAGCACAGCAAGCGCCCGTTGATGATTCTCCTGACAACAAGGACGATACAACGGATCTGGAAGGAGTGTAAATGAAGATCAGCGATATCATCAACGGCCCATGGGCAATCACGCCCGAGATGCTGAATGAAATACGGTCAATCTACGCAAAGCATCTGCGCGGCGAGAAGATCAACATAGCGGAGATCGAGGCGCGTACCGGCAAGAAGCTGGAGAATAAACCTCAGACCTATGACATCATCAACGGCTCGGCAGTCATTCCCATAGAAGGCGTAATCGCAAAGAAGATGAACCTTTTCATGCAGATCTCCGGCGGAGTATCAACGCAGCTTATAGAGCGCGATATCCGCGAAGCTCTCAACGATAATGAAGTTGCTCAGATCATTCTTTACATAGACTCCCCCGGCGGCACTGTGGACGGGACATTCGAGTTGGCTAATTTCATATTTGAAAATCGGGGCAAAAAACCGATCATTGCCTATACCGACGGCATGATGCATTCAGCCGCTTACGCAATCGGCTCCGCAGCGGACAGGATATACATCTCCGGAGATACAGCGGCCCTCGGTTCAATCGGCATCGTCACCGCGCATGAAGACATATCCAGATATGAAGAAAGGCTCGGCGTCAAGACAACTGAGATATATGCCGGTAAATACAAACGCATTGCATCCGAATATGCTCCCCTGAGCGTCGAAGGATTTACAACGATCAAAGAGCGGGTCGATTATTTATATTCGATCTTTGTGAACACAATCGCCAAATTCAGGGGCGTATCTGCCGAAGAAGTACTCAGTAAAATGTCAACAGATGTTAAGCCTTATTTTATAGGCCAGCAAGCAATAGCAGCCGGTCTCGCCGACGGTGTTTCGACGCTCGACAGGCTGATCAACGATAAAGCTCCTGCCGGTAGTGCAGGTAAAAACAAACAAACAAGAATGGAGGTCAACGTTATGACAAAAGAAGAACTCAAGGCGCAGCGTCCCGACATATACAATGCAATCGTCGAGGAAGGCCGCTTATCAGGACACGCAGCCGGTCTTTCCGAAGGCATTAAAAAAGGGGAAAAAGAAGGCGCCGCAGCAGAGACGGCCAGAGCCAAGGCCGTAAAAGAACAGCTTATCCCCGGCCACGAGGCCCTTATCGAAACTCTCATGTTCGACGGTGTGACGACAGGAGAGCAGGCAGCCGTCAGGATCCTCGCGGCAGAGAAGACTTTGAGGAGTACGAAGGCGGATGACCTGAAGGCAGATGCTGCGGCAGCAGGCAAAGTGCCCACTGATGACGGTTCCGCAGCCGCAGCGGTTATAAAGGATTTCGATGCCCTGGTCAATGATCACATGACAGCGAATAAATGCAGCAAGGCGGTTGCCATGTCTGCAATTGCAAAGAGCAATCCGGCTGAACACGCCGCCTGGCTCACAAAAATTAACACAAAGAAATAGAGGAGGTATAACCCATGTACAACGAAGGAAGCAGCACTTTCACCGCAAATGGGGCAATCGGTGAGAAAATCAGAGTAAAACTCACAGCGGCATCTGCTACAACCCCGCCCCAGGTTGAAGTCGCCGGAGCAGGCGAGCAGCATATCGGCATAACAGAATATGCCTGCATAGACGGCGCCCCTGTAGCCGTCAAACTGAGGACCTATCCCGGAACTCATGAGATGATTGCTTCAAAGACAATCGCCATAGCCACGATAGTTTACGGCGCCGCATCAGGAAAAGTTTCCGACGCATCGAGCGGTTCTGCAATCGGCATAACCAGAAAGGCCGCATCAGGGGATGGCTCTATCGTGGAGATCATACCGTTCGGAGTGCTTTCTACGACAGCAGGTACGGTTTCCATAGCAGACGCCGGGACCTTCACCGCAGCAGCGACCGTTGAAGCCGCGCTGCAGGAAATCTACCAGAATTTACTTACCATTCAGGGCTCAGTCCCTGTGCCGCTTGCGGCAATCACAAGAGAAGACGGGACCGCACTCACAACTCAGGCAACAACCGTCGCAGGCTTTTCTCAGATTGCAAACAAGGAACTCGTTATAAACATACCCGTCAACTGTACCGCGGGCGAGGCCCTTGCGTTCAGCGTGCCGTTACCCCTGGATTGTGACATCACAAAGGACATCTCAATCAATGTCCTCGTCGGTAAAGACGCAAACCTGGACGCGCTGACACTCGACTGCGAAGTATTTCCGTGCGGGGCCGTAGATGTCGCAAATGCAGACATACAGGACACCGCTGCACAGACCATTGTGGCAGCGGTAACAGACCTCGCATTTGTATGCGGGGCGGATGGACTGCTTGCGAACCCCAGCGCAATCACGGCAGTATTGACGCTCGGCGGGACCAATGACGGCGATGCTGTCTACATCTATGGCGCATATGTCAAATATGCCAAGAAAATCTTAACGAGCTAAGAAGGAGGATATAGAAAATGCAACCAACTGACATCACCGCTGTAAACAGGCCCGACCTCGGCGCCATAGCATATGAGTACCTGCTTGAAGCAGATCAGCGCGGATTCATTGCGCTTATGCTGCTGCCGATCTTTGAAGTCATAATGCAGTCGGCACAGTATCCCATTATCCCGCTCGAATCGCTGCTGAAACTGGAAGAGACCGCCCGGGCAACACGCGGGAAGTACAACCGGTCGGATTATAAATTCGATTTCGGGAATTACAGCTGTAAAGAAAACGGCTGGGAAGAAGTCGTAGACGACCGCGAAGCCGCGCTTTATGCCAGATATTTCGCCGCCGAAGAAGTTGCAACTAAACGCGCAATAGACATTCTCCTGAGAGGTCAGGAAGCCCGCGTGGCCGCAAAGGTATTCAACACTTCCAATATCTCTGCAACCGCAGACGTGAGCATCGCATGGAATACTTCTGCAACTGCAACGCCAAGGGCAAATGTTTATGCCGGTAAAATGGCGCTCCGCGCAGCAACCGGCATTGAACCAAACGTAGCAGCCTGCAGTAAAAAGGTATTTGATACCACAATGCTCACTGCAGAGATCCGCGATGCGCTGAAATATACCAATCCGATAGAAATCGGCGGATACGAAGCACAGAGGAGAATTCTCGCGCAATATTTCGGATTGGATAATATCCTTGTCGGCGGCGCCATGAAAGACAGCGCTGATAAAGGTATTGCGGCATCACTTGCCGATATCTGGGATGATGAGTATTTCGGCCTATTCAGGATCTCCTCCGGCGGCCCGGATCTCCGCGAGCCTTGCCTCGGCAGGACATTCCTCTGGACAGGACAGAGTCCGCAAAACGTTGTTACGGAAAGCTATCGTGACGAAACTGTAAGAGGCACCGTCATAAGGGTCCGTCAGGACACCGACGAGGCCTTTGTATTCACCGGCGCAGGATACCTGCTCGGGAACATTATTCACCCATAAGGCATAACGCCCCCTAACCCCCTCTTAGCTTAAGAGGGGGGACAAAGGGAAAGAAAGGGAATATGAAAATCCGCATAACAAAAAACACGATCTTGGGTTTCAGGATAGTCAATAAGAATGAAATCTACGAAGTCCCAGCCGATATCTCCAACGATGAGCTGAAGCAGCTTAAAGATTTGGGGAATGTGGAAGAAATAAAGAAAGATAAGACAACAAAAGGCTTGCCCAGTAAGCCCTCAGGTCCTCTCACCTACGAGTTCAATGAGGCGCTGAAGCTGATTGCCGGCGCGACAACAATTGCGGAGATCGAAGAAGTTATAGAAGGCGATACCCGCACAGCAGTCCTCGAAGTAGCAGGTCTGCGGACAAAAGAACTCGAAGCCGAACTCGATAAGGAATCCCAGGGATGACCTCAATCCTTGACAACCTCGATGTCTTCTTCACACGCTTCGGCGTCGAGGCGACATTTGACATGGAGCCGGTCACGGTCATCTTCGATAATAATTTCCTTGTTGTTTTGGACGGAGTTGAAAGCACAAAACCGGCAGCGACTCTTAAAACATCTGTGGCGCTGGATCTCGGCATGAAGCACAAGGACCAGATAACTATCAACGATAAGCTCTATCAGATCACCAGCATACAGGACGACGGTGCGGGTATTACGACTTTACTACTGGAGAATATCGAATGAGCAGGCGGCAGGACATTGTTGATCTGATCAATACGCGGCTTGCCGCTATTACCGTTGCGAACGGGTATAAAACCAATATCGGCCCGAACATAACCGAGTGGAAGACAGACGACTTTCCTGAAGCGGATCTCCCGGGCGGTACCTGGAAGGATTCTGACGTTACCGTAGCGCAGCCGGAAAAGAAGAACGCGCACGAACATACAATCGATATCGTATTCACCGGCTATTGTAAGGCCGCTGCAGCAGATGTCCCGGCGCTGGCCCGGACGATCATCGAGGACGTGCACAAAGCAATCGGCGTGGATCCTCTCTGGAATGCGAAAGCAATTCGCACTCTGCCGGGGAAGAATTTAATCGAAATCGAGCAGGACAATAAGACCATTGCGCGGGTAACTGTGAATTTCTCAATCGTCTACAACACTAAGCCATGGGAGGTATAAATACTTGCCTGAGCTCAATGTTACTCTCTCGACCTGTGAAGAAAGACACAAAGGGCTAATCGGTGTTTGTAAAGAGCGTCACAAAAGCATGGATGAAAATGTTGAATGTTTGGAAATAAAACTAAAAACCAAGGTGGAACAAAGAGAAATGGATGAATTAAAGGAAACGGTTAAAGACAAGGCCGACAAGGATGCAGTTAAAAGCATCAGGGCGCTGCAGATAGCAACTTTTCTGGCTATCCTTGGGCAATTTCTCTATGTAATTTTTAAAAGGTAAAGGCATGAGAACTAATTTCGATAATGCCATGAAATTCGTTTTTTGGGCTGAAGGGTATAAATCAGAAGACAAAAATGACCCTGGTGGAAGGACCATACTTGGCTACTGCGAAAGAGACCATCCAAAAGAAGTCGCGCTCATGTGGGACATGCCCAGAGGCCAGGCTGAGGAATATGTGAAGCCGCTCTACTATCGGGATTATTGGCTCCCTGCGGGATGTAACAATCTCTCTGTAAATATAGATATCGTCATTATGGACATTGCAGTTAATCAGGGAGCAGGCCCAAAACGTGCGGGCGCGGTAGCTCAGGCCTGCGCTAATTGGTGGGATGCTTTGATTTTAAGAAGTGATCTCTACGATGACCTCAAACTCTATGCGCAATATGGAAAGAGTTGGAACAAAAGAAGGGTTGTCGCGCTCAGGGACTATATTACAAGTGGATACACAGTTCTTGAAGATGACCGGGAAGCTTTATTGTCGGCGGAGAAAGAAATAAAAGACGTGCTGCCGGTTGAAGTAAAACCAAAGGTAGAAATTCTAATAGAGAATATAACACCGGGCAAGGGAAAGATCAATATCGACCTATCCTGGATTAAGAATATCTGTATCAAAGTAATAACCTCTTTACTTCAAAGGAAGGTGAAAGATGAAAAAATTATTTAAGTCGTTGACAACATTGTTAATGATCCTGGCGATGCTTCTGATGTTTTCACTTGTTGTATTTGCCGCAGACAGCATTACAATACCTATCCCCGACGTTCCCAAAGTCGATATCTCGGGCATAATGGAATCTTTAGTGACTCTGATAGCGGCCTTTGTTATGGGATTGATCAGCGTGGTCCTCAATAAGGTGAGGCAGAAATTTGGCATACAGGTGTCGGCTGCGAATGAAGCGTGGATACAAAGCCAGGCGGAACATGCTGTTCAATACGTCGCGGAGATCGCAGCGAAGAAGGCAAAGATCACAAATGGAGCCATAAAACTCAGCGGCAATGCATTATTGAATACCGCTGTTTCATTGGTCATTGCAAATGTGCCGAAATTATCAAAGGAGCAGGGCGCAATATATGTGCAGGCCGCGCTTGCGAGGATACCGGGTCTTGGCGCAACGGGTGACTGCTCGTATGTCGTCGGCGCTCAAAATGCAGCGTCATGCGTTGATGCACCTACGATCCCGTAATGTTAGCCATAATCGGCATAGGTTTGAAAATTGCGGCTTACCTGATTCCATGGATCATGGAATTATTCAGCTCGGCAAATAAAGTACGGAGGAAAAATGAAAAATTTGATGAAGCACTCTTGGAAGTTAATGATGGCGATATTACTCGCTTTATGTCTCAGCGCATCGATAGCGTGCGCGCCAAAGGCGGTAGTAATACCGGATAGCAGAGAGATAATCAGCCTCGAAAACGGCTGTGACAAAAAGCCGGGCTGGTACGGCATCTCCGGCGGATATCTCCGGGAGATATACCGGGACTGCGGGATAAAGGAAAGCTCTGGGAGGTGAGAAATATTCCAAATGGTAATTAAATAAATGGCTATATCTCAAAAAAGAAATGCTATAAGTTTAGGATGGACTCCTTTTAATGCTTTAAGCGGTGCATTGCAAAACCTAAACACTACAGGTACATGGTTCGCTTATTCTTTTATACCTCCCGAAACCAAGACTTTGAATGTTGTGCGTATGTTTTGTTCAGGGAATGGAGGCACTTTAACAAACATAGCCGTATCTTGTGATTTATACTCATCCCTCAATGGAGCTCCGAATGTTTCATTAGAATCAAAAAGTATCGAGGCGGGAAGTTGGGCCGCCGGGTGGAAAGAATTTACTGGATTTACCACTCAAGTAACTAATGGGGTCGTATATTGGTTAGTTTTTAAAAATATTTCCGTAAATCCCACAACTAATTACCCGCAAGTAGGATACCAGCAAAATTGCGTTAATCCGCCATATGCCGGGAATTTTTCTCTGTTTTCGTGGTTAAGGAAAACTTCTACAGATGGAGGTTCTACCTGGTCCGGAACTACTTCCGGCGTGGCGGGATTTAGATTAGCCTTCTCTGATGGGACTTATAATGGTCTTCCTATTTCAGCAACGGGGAATAGCGATACTAAAATATATGCAAATTCGGAAGTCGGGGTAAAACTTAATACTCCTGCAGGCATAACAATGAATGTGATAGCTGTTGCATTTTATGTGACGTTTGGTGGGACTCCCATAGGTGATTTGCGATTCAGGATATATAATGGAACAACTCTTTTAGGTACGACATTAGCAGTATCAAAGGCCAATATTTCTACAGCCGGATGGGTATTGTTATATTTCCCAGTAGATATAGTTATTACTGCTGGTACACAGATAAGAGTCGTTGCATCTGAAACGACACAAAGCGATTCATCTTCTAATTATTATGGCCTTTTTTTTGCAACTTTCGACGATACCGCAGAGAGTAAGGCTTTAATGCCTCTCGGTATGATGAAGACATCGACTGTGGATGCAACAGCTACCCCAGTAGTGTGGACGGACGACAACACTAAGGGGTATCCCTTTGCATTAATATTAGATACCGCTGGTGAATTTGGAGTCACAGGCGGACTAAAAATAAATCCCGGTCTTAGCGGAGGATTAAGGTAATGAGATTCCCAAGAAAAAGAGGCAGCACTTCTGTAATCGTCAGGGTTTTCATACCCGACAATACTTCCACTACAGGTGCCGGATTGACCGGATTGACATATCAATCAACAAATTTGGCTATTTCATACAGCAGGGAGTTGCAAAACGGATGCACTCAGATTACGGGTGTGAACATCCTTGACATCACAACTATTGGAACCTGGCTTGATCCAACTGCTGGTAAGGTAAGATTTAAAGCTGTAGATGCTACAAACGCGCCTGGACTCTATGAGTTGCAATTCGCTGATGCAGCGGCTTTTGGAACTGGAGACTTGTCACAGAATGTAATTATCAATGTGTTGGAACTCACGACAATTGCCCTGAAGATTGGCCCCAACATGGTGATGATACCACTTGTTCCATGGGATTATCAGGACGGCATTAGGATGGGCCTGACGGGGCTTGCTAATGCGGTGCCAGGGGCGGAAAATGGACTTGCACTTGTTGGATCTGTCATGGGCAAGGGTCCTGCTACATTAAATTCCTCAGATGTCTCCGGGAATCTTCCAGTTGACAAAACTGGGTATACGCTTACTTCCACTTACGATGCCGCCATGACCGCTGCACAGGCTGGAGACAGCATGGTTGCTTCAAATATGGTTGCCGCTCCGGACAATACAACAATAGGATTTATTGCGGCAGCTTTGGCAGACGGAACGATAGGGCTTGTGGCCTTAAAGAATCTGCTTGAAGCTATAGACACATCAACTGAATTACAGGCCCGTTTTACCGAAATAAAAGGGACCGGCTGGGCGAACGAAACGCTGAAGGCCATTAAGGACTTAGTCGGCAGCGGTATGGTCATGCTTGTATTGCCGGCGATGCAGGCGGGCATCAGCTCCTCTTACATTATCCAGGGCGCAGAGGTGAAGATCAAGCGCGGGGACGATGTTGTGAAACCTTTCCAGATCGCCGGTGACTGGCACAGTTGGTCTGCGCGATTCGGCGCAAAGGTGAAAGAGGTGGATGAGGAGTATGCAGTCGGGCCTATTACGCTCGATGCGGGCATATATGACTCAGCGACTGACTCCACGTTGTTTCTTATCCTATTTACATCTGCACACACTGCAACGGCATATAGAAAGCTTTATGCCGAGATAGAGCTCACAAACGGCGACAGCACATATACACCGCTGGAGTTTTTCCTGACGATCAAGCAGGATGTTGTGAGAGATTAAAAAAGAACTGGAAAATTAAACAAGTAACTCCCCTCAATCCCCTCTTAACCCAAGAGGGGAGGAAAAAGAGGGGACAAAAAAGGAGGAAGAAAGAAAATGGGCGAATATGCACCGGATGGAGGGATTTACAAAGGCAATTTATATTTTGATGAGTTTGTGAACAACGTACTCACCGGGGAGCGCGACGTAGGCAATGCGCGGCTTTACACTATTACCGCGCCTGCAATCGAACAGAAGGAAAAGCTGTCTCAGCGCATCGAAAACTACGGCCAGCTTCTCGAATCTAAGATCATGAAAAACCAGAGGAAGGTGAAAGTCTCCCTGGATGATCTTGCCGGCGAATTCAAAGACAACTTGGTGATGTTCATGTTTGGAAACAAGAGCGTGATCACTGAGGCGGGAGGCGCGGTAAGCGCTGAATCCATAACCGCGCATCTCGGCAAGGGATCAATGTTATCAAAACGGCGGGTTTTGACCTCACCCGCGCCGGTCGTAAAGGCGGTGACGCCTGATGCCTGGGCAGATGAGCAGGCTTACGCGCTTACGGCTTTTGTCCTCGCCGGGACCTACCGTGCGGAATGCACGACTGCAGGAACATCCAGCACAGTAGAACCAACTTGGGCAGGCAAGGTCCCCGGAGATACTGTTACGGATGGCAGTGTCACCTGGACCATAAGGAAGCTCACCTATACGGTTGCCGTAGACTATGAGGTCTCTACGACCGGAGCGATCACTCATATTGTCCCCATTTCAACGGGCGCAATAACAGCCGGCCAGTTGCTGAAGGTTGACTACAGCACAGCGGCATATACCGGCTACCTGATCCAGGCGGACACGACGACGCAGAAAGATGTCTTTATCCGGATGATCGGCAAGAATATAGACAACAATGAAGACGTTATCGTGCGCGTCTTTAAGGTCAGGCTTAAACCGACATCGGACATGCTGTGGATTACTGACGATTACGTTGCCCTGGAACTTGAGGGAGACGTGATGGCAACCGACGACGGGATCCCCTGGGACGTCGAGGTGCTGGAGGCGGCGTAAGAATACCGTAAAACAAAAACAATAATTGTAGGGGCGGCCCTATGTGGCCGCCCAATTAAAACAATTAATAGGGCAAACGGAAAGGATTTTATGCGGAAGGAAAAGATAATTCAGATTGACGGCAAGTCCGTCACGGTAAAGGAATTGCGTGCGGCAGATGTAATTGAACTGATAGAGGGCGTCGGCAGCGACGGTATTAACATCCTTGTCGGTGTGCAGGCAGGGATGCCGTCAGACATGAAGAAGTTGATGGCTAAGGGTGTGGACATGAGCTCCGAGGAGTTTGAGGACCTTGTCGAGGGTATAAACGGATTTACGGCGGTTGAGCAGGCATTTAAAGAGGTAAATGCCGATTTTTTCGCATCTTTGCCGCAAAGGATAAACGATCTGCTCGAAAAAGCAGAGCTAATGGAAGGCCAGGTCAAACGCTCCTTAAAATCGCCTGCAGGCTTATTGAAAAAGGACACGTAAATGCGTTGGAGTATGGGTATTCATGGTTTCTAAGGGTGTGCGATGCGACATGGAAGAAATGAAAACCACTGTGAGGCATAACTCCCCTCAATCCCCTCTTACCTTAAGAGGGGAAGTTGCAGAGGTCCACCCTCTTGGGTTAAGAGGGGGCAAGGGGGCGTTACTACTTTAATGTCGGATAAAAACATTTTAGAAATCGTCCTGCAGGCGAAGGGCAATGCCGAGACAGCGGTAAAGGGTCTGAAGGACCGTGTTGAAGAATTGTCCGGTTCAGCCGGCAAGCAGGGCGGGATCTTTACTTCTCTTGGGGAAACGGTCGGGAAGTACAAAGCCCTTGTTGTCGGAGCGGCCGCGGCCCTTGGCGTTGGCGCGATTGTGAGTGGCGTCAAGGAGGCTATTGACACGACGGTCGAGCTGGGCAAAGAGGTAGGCAAACTCCAGAGGATGACCGGTATGACCGCGGAGGCGTCGTCCGAGCTTATAGCCGTAGCCGATCAGGTAGGCATCTCTTTCGGCACGCTCGAAAATTCGGTTGTTGCCATAGCCCGGAAGATGGGCGGGCTCAAGGGCATCGAGGACCAGGTCACGGATGCATCAGGCAAGGTGGTCGATGTTTTTGAGAAATACGACATACAGATAAAGAACTCGGACGGGTCTACAAAGTCTTTCTCCGAGGTCTTCAACCAACTGCGCGAGAAGATCCGCAATACGTCATCAGAGACAGAGCGCCTGGCGATTGCAACGCAGTTCTTCCGTGGCGGCGCCGCTGAGTTGCTGCCGTTGCTCATCATGACCAGTGAGCAGTATAAAGAGATTGCCGCGGACGCAAAAAAATACGGTCTCATACTTACACAGGACAATGTCAATGCGGTGAAAGAATGCGTTATGGCCCATAAGGACCTTGACGACGTTATACAGGGCGCAAAGATATCTCTCGGCAAAGAACTTATTCCAGTCATTAAGGACGCTATAGTCTGGGTGAAAGAAAACAGCGCGAACATTAAAGAGTGGGCTATGAATATCGGTGTTTTTCTTGTTGAGGCCGTTAAAGCCGCTTCAGGCGCGCTTAATATTCTCAAGGCCATTGCCCTTACAGTTGCAGCCGCTGTGATGGAACAGGTAGCCGTCTTTTATCTTTTAACCGGGCAGATCGATAAGGCCAGAGAAGCTCATGCAAAGGCCGGGCAGTTAATGTCAGATGCGGCGAATGCTGCAATAAAAGGCGTTGAGGCCTATGCCTCACTCGGCGAGTCGGCAAAGAAATCCGGGGACGACCATAAGAAAGCCGCCGATGAAGTGAAGAAAACCATCCCTACCTATGAGGAATGGCTGAAGACAATCAAACTTGGTTCACAGGAATATAAAACCCTCATGGAAGGTCGGTTGAAAGTCCTTGAAGCGCATGGAGAATATGAGAAAAACTTACTTGCAAAGCAATTATCTGAAAGATTGATTTCGCAGGAAGATTATAATGCCGCCGTTAAAAAATTAGATGAATCATTATTTCAGGCAAAGTTAAAACTGATTGATGATGATATCAAGCTTGCAAAGGCAGGCGGCGAATCTAAATATGCAGAATTGCTAAAACTTGAAATGGCAAAACAGGAACTCCTCGAAAAACATGCTGCCGACCAGGTGAAGCTGGAAATGGACACAACCGCGCAACTTAAAAAATTTAAGGAGGACGAATTCGGGTTCTGGAAATCCACAGAGGACCTAAAACTTCAGGCCAAAAAAGCGCAATATGACCTTGAGGCCGCGATGGATGACGCAGCGGTGAAGGCGGGTATTCTCAGGGAATCCACGGCGATGCAGAATAAGCTTAACAACCTAAGGGAAGTGTATGCCGAGCAGATACGTATAGCTGAAGAAACCGCCATTAATATATCGAATCGAACGGGATTATTGACCGAGAAGGATAAAGAGGATTACGCAAAAGCGCTGGGGGAGAAAGCGCAGCTGCAGGAGCAATACGCCGAGAATGTCATTGCCTCCGAGTCGCAGATTGCCGAGAAGAAAAAGCAGGAAGCGCAGGATGCAGAGACATTCATAGCAGATCTCCTGCAGGACAGCTTCCGGCAGGATGAAGTGCGCCGGCAGGAACAACTCGATCAGCTTGAGAGGTTCTATCAGCAGGGCCTCATTTCCGCAGAGGATTATTACGATGCGCTGAACGTGCTCGAAGATCAGGCTACCTCAGAGTTTAAACGCGATTTACAGGAACGATCCGCTCAATTGAACCTTGCAATCGATATTATTACCGAGCGCCGCCAGAGGCTTGAAGACACTTTGCAGGGGATGACCTCGGGATCGTTTGATGATATAAAGCAGTATTTCGGGGACTGGAAAAAGGCGCTGTCGACGGATGTAGGCGATATGCAGTCAGAGATTGACCAGTTCATGAGACATACGACCATGGTCGGATATAACACATTTTGGGCCGCCTCTTTGTACGGCCGCCGCATGGTCGATATGGTCGGCACATCTATTTATGAATGGGCGCAGCGGGTAACGGAATATGTTCAGTACGTCAAGGACCTTATGGCCTCTCTGCAGGAGACGATAGATAGTTACCGCATGGAACTGATGCAGCTTAGGGGAGATCGGCTGGGAGAGTTGGAGCTATGGCGCAAGGACAGGCTGGCAAAACTCGAAGAGCAATTCAAGGACCTGAAAGACACGAAGGAATATTACGAGGCCCTTGCGCTGCTCGATGAATTATACAAGGAGAAGAAAAAGAAGATCCTCGATGAAATGAAAGCTGATGAGGAAAACGCAAAGGAAGATACTGCAAGCGGAAGTAGTGGCGGGAACGGAGGCCTCGCCAACACTAAAAGTCTATCCTTTCCGGGTTTTCAGGATTATGCACAGACGATCAACCAAAATATCAACGACATGATGCAGGGGTTTGAGTTTACGCAGCCTGAAGGCGGCGGAGGAGGGACGCAAAGCACTAACAAACAGGAGCTGTCGCTGAATGCTCAAATACTTTTGCAGTCGTTGGACCCAAACTATTTGCAGAGGGTTGTCGATGAGCAACTGTTCCCGATGCTGATGCGGAAATTTGAAAATTTAGGGGTGGTATTTAAATGATTAATTACCACCCCGGCTTTGCCACCCCTCCTAAAATAGGCGGGGAGTTTTTGGAAGGGAGATATTTATAGATGAATTCACCCGGTCTACAGGCTTTTATTTATAACGACAAAAACTTATTGCCGGATGCGGCCATTGATGCGGCGATATCGCCCAGCGCAAAGACGCCGTTGGTTTACCCCGTTGCAAAACAGGGGACAGGCAACCTCCGTGTGCAGGGCAGCTACGAGGGCGCTGAGGATGCGCTGATTGACCTTAAGATCGTTGATAATGCCTTTACCGCTCCAATAGTATCAGCCCCTATTTTCAAGGGCGCAGGGACCGGCAAGATAAAGGACGTCGGGGCCTCCGGGCTCGACGCACAGAAGATCACCCTTACCTGCATGTCCACTGGAGTTAGCACGCAGGACGCGACGTGCGAGATAGAGGGCGTACAATTCAAGGCAATAGCTTCCGGCGTCGCCGGGAACGCAATAACGATATCCATTGACAATTCGGAACTGGTATTTACACTCCAGGCATATTCGACAATCAAGGCACTGAAAGAAGGGGATACCGCACTGACCGGCCAGGAATGGGATTTCGATACAAAGACAATCCTTGGTGAGATCATCCCGTCGACCGCGCACCGCATCTCTTTTGGGGATGACCGGCTTCACATCTACAGGCAGTACAAGAAATTTGTGGACGGCAAGTATGAATACTATTTTATCCAGCCGATAAAGTATGAAGTGAAGAAAGGCTCGAAGGTCTATTTTGTGACCGGAGGCCGCACGGTAACGGTTATGGACGGTGTTACCGAAGAAGTGTACGAGGACATCATCACCATAGCCGATCTGTGGGCCGCAATCCTCAATGCGCCGTCAGCCCTGATCGAACCCGTAAACAGCTCCATCGACACCTCGATGACGCCGGACAGTCCCGCAGTGCGCGAGCTGGCCGTCATGACGGATGCCTATGCGCTGCCGTCTTATAAAGGGGACAATTCCTCAGAGTATGCCGGAGAGCTTACCAGTGTGATCCCCGGCGCGTCGGCCAAGACGGAACTTGTCTCGATTGAATGTGTCGACAACACATTCATGGGGGAAGAAATATGGGACGTAAAGGGCAGCTCAAGCGGGGCCATGGGCCAGGCCAAAACAGGTGAGCTTTTCAGCACGGATGCAATAGCTTTTAACATTCCCCAGAAATTCCCGAAAGACTGGCTGACTAAAATAAAGGAAGACTGGTCTTTTAAACCGACTTATATGTCAAGAGACGTAGGTGTGGACCCGCCTCCGATCTGTCTCGCATTTAAACAGGGGTCGAAGTCAATCCCTCAGACGTTGACATTGGTTTACACAAAGAAACCGACCGCGTGCGCATGCCCGGTTGTTTCTTTTAACGATAGCTATCTCGGCCTTGAAGGGAAAGGAGGTGAGATAGGAATGGCATATACCGTACCTGATTTAGTTTATTGGACCGAAGCGAAAATTGAGGCGATGAAGGAAGACTATGTCGGAACCGGATATTCGGATGAGACTCAGGAAGGCAGGGGCGGAGCCGTATCACCCTCGGTACATAATGCAACACAGACAGCGATGTCTTTTTTATCTGCTGTTTCGGATTATGTATCAATTTTCAAGACGCTGGCTAAAAGAATCATGAGCTTGACTGAAGATGCTCCGACGGATTTAGCTCAAATGATCGTAGATTATAAAGCTCTTATAGCCACGTTGATTGTTGATTCCATGACCGGGGTTCAAATCGGTGCAGATCCCACTGTTTTCACGAAATATATCACAAACGTAACTTACGATACAGAGGCTTATGTTGCTTTGGTCGACTCCGTGCTGTTATATGAAACAACCTATGGCATAAAAAAAAATAGTGTAGCGCTTACGGGGGATGTCCCGTATACGCAGATGGATGATGAGTTTTACTGGAAGTTTACTTCCGGCGATAAACAGTATCTGCCTGCGTATCTGGACACCCCGTATTACTCCGTAATTAATCAGTGCGGCTGCGGGGACACTTATATAGGCACGAGAGAATTCGCGCTAAATATAAGCGTCCCCTGCGGTGGCACGCTCCTGGCCGGAGATATCATCACGATTACTATCGGCGGGAATACCGAGCGGACGTATCAGCTTGGAGACATTACTTACCTGCCGACTGTGGCCGCTGCCGACCTTGAAATGGCAGGCGGTATCGATGGAGACGATACCTACGTCATCGGTATCGAGGGCACGGTTGTTCCGTCATTCCCCGATTACCTCCTTGACCGGAACAATCCCCAGCCATATAGAGGCACAAACGCCGCTGCATGGCAGGCAGGCCATTCCTATCTCGCCGGACAATTCTGCAAGAATACGGGAACATTTAATGGAGTGCGGCAGGAATGCACGACTCCGGGACTCTCCGGAGGGACACAGCCGACCTGGTCAACCATTCCAGGGCAAACCACTGTTGACAATGCCGCTGTGTGGACCTGCCGGGCGGTAGAGCTTTCGCTCGAAATAACAGACGGCATCGTGCCGTTTGCGGTGGGCGATTCCTTTGAGTTCAACATCGAGGGAGGGCACTTCAAGTGGCGGCAGGACGGCGGGGCTTGGTCTTCCTTAATCGCGTTGAGCACTGCCTTTCAGGAGATAACCGAAGGAGTAGAAGTGGCCTTTGACTTTGGCGTAAGCCCGTCTTTTGCGGTGGATGACGCCTGGGAGATAATCTGCCTTCAGGAGAATAAGGCCGCGAACATGCTTGCGCCCTGGGCGAACTCTGCCATGAAGGCGTCCGGCAATATTACCTTTGTCTTTGCGGCGCCGGTGACGGTGGACAACCTGATAATAGACATGCATTCTCTCACAGGGGATGTAGTGTTTGAGGCGTCAAACGAGTCGGACTTTTCCCCGCTTGTGCACACCGAGACCATTTCAACGGCAGAGCTGATATCCCTGATGTTTGAGGACGGCATTACCGCACGGTATTTCCGCATCAAGCCTACAGGCGAGCAGACAATCGGCTATATGTTCCTCGGGCCTATGATGCGGTTAGATACGGATACCGATAAGATAACGCCGGTGAAACGCTATGAAATGTCTAAGGAGGAATCTCCGGAGCCGTTCAGCCTGTTTAAAAAGAAGAAGATAGGCTTTAACCTGAATTACAGCCAGAGCTGGGTAGACAATGCAGACTACGAGAAGCTTATGGACCTCATTGACTATCTGAAAGAAAATAACGATATGCCGTTCTACTTTATCCCGAACACAGACTATCCGGCGGAAGCGGTCAGGAGCTGGATCGACAAGAACACCTTTGATGACATCGACGCGGACTTTGATTTTAATGTGCCGAAAGCAAACCGCACTTTCTTATTTACCCTGCCGTTGATCGGGGTGAAGAAACAGACGATGGTATGAGGAAAAATAATTACCACCCCGGACATTCGTCCACCCCTCCTAAAATAGGCGGGGAGTTATGCTGAAACTACCGATAGCGGCGCTTAACGCCATACGGCAGGGGGTACGCCCGAAGTATAAGGTGCGGGTGCATTTTCAAGCGGTGCAGGACTTTACGGAAGACGATTATCTTCAGAGCATCGGCCAGATGCGCTGGAGCATGTCGAAGGACGGGCTGTATGAGATTACGAACGGCACTATCACGCTGAAGAATATCGACTATTACTTTTCGAGGTTTTTCAACAGGGAGCAGCCGGGCAATAAGCGTGTGGAGATATATCTGATTATTGATACGGTGGAAGATCCGGTAGAAGTGCTGTGGACTTCGGCGGTAGTCAAGACATGGAAGCTCACGCCGATGCTTGTAACGCTGGAGGTGAACGCGTGAGCAAGCGCCTGACATTGCTTGATAAACTTGCTTTGCGCACGACGAGTGTCTACAGCAGCCCGCGTGATATATCCGTGCTGCAGCGGATGTACGGGGACTATTCGAACTCCCGGGTGCCGTGCACACCGCTCGATAAGGACGGATATCTGCACCATGCCTCAGACATTCCCATAATGAGCATTGCGACGGTGTATGTTGAAGGTGAACCGCAGACCGGAGGGTTTACGGCATATCCGGCATACCAGGACGAGACCGGGAAGTCTATTGCCTGTGTAATTTTCGATGAGGCCCAGTATGATAAGGCAGTGAGTATTTCCGGCAAAGGAGCTATCGACCTCGATACCGGTGAGCTGATCGAAAAACCCGCTGATTTCCTTCGGAACGTCTTCCTGGACCTGCAGGGGTATGATGCGACTTCTATTGACAGTATTGAACTTGACCGCTTTTATGCTGCGTGCCTGAAGGCAGAGACCAAGATAGCCCACTTGCTTAACGACAATGAGATGACCATTAAAGCCCTGCTGGATGAGCTGGCCATGAATATTTACGCGCAGTGGTCTTTATCCGACGGCAAGGGCATCATGAGGCTGAAGGGCATTATAAGCGCCGACAGCCCGCTTTATGATTTTATCGAGGCGGAGATGGCCCCGGATTCTTTTAATGTGACGCCAGGAGATCTTGTCAACGAGGCAACGATAAACTTTGCCTGGGACCCGGCAGCGGAGACGTTCCGGTCGTCGCTGACAAAGCACACGCCTTTATCCAAGCGCATCTACGGAGACGCGCCGAAGACATATGACCTGAAGATGATACAGGGCACGCGCCAGGCAGAGTATGTCTGCGATGCGATATTGCAGACGTCTTCGGTCCCGGAGTTGCTTACCGCATTTAAGCACGATGCGAGGAGCATTCATATTGAGGTCGGGGACACATGCACCGTCACACATCCGGCGGGGATCGGCGCGAACGGGTTTGAGCAGGCGCGGGCTATCGTCATCGACAAGGACCTTGATCACAATTACACAATGCGTATGGAGCGGGAAAACGCGCTCTACGTCTCCGAGCTGCTTACACTTACCCAGACGGCGCAGCCGGGATCGCCGAGCGGGTTTACTATGACGTCCGAGGGGAAGGTGCGGACGTTCACGTTCTTCGTGATCCTCCCGGACGGGAGCTACGGCCAGCCGCTTGAAGGCGCGGAGATTGCCATCGGAGGCGTAAAGCAGATAACCAATAAGGCCGGGCAGGTGAAATTTACGCTGGATCGGGGGACATATACCATAAGGGCATCGTGCCCCGGATATGTACCGAGCGAAACCCGGATAACTATATGAGGAGAGAATATGAAGAGAATTGTACCATTGCTGATGATATGCGGACTGCTGCTGTCCTGCATGGCGGCCGCTGATATGGCGGCGTACCGGATTGGGTTGAAAAAACTGCCCTCCGGAGGGGAGACGCGGATCGGCCTGAAAAGTATGCTCGGCCTGCGGCCGCTTGCCGCAGTTGTAGAAGAAACGCCAGGGTGCAGCATATACTTTGAAATTGCTTCGGACAAAACGGAGATCCTCGCAGCGGATTTCATATCCGGAGATCCGATAATCACCATATCCCTGACCGGGGAGCTGTGCGGGAACAATGTCGCCTGGACGATCACCCCGTCGACGGGAATTGCCGTAGATACGGTCTCCCAGACAAATGCGCAACTGCAGATCCAGATATCCGGGTGTGAAAGCGGCGGATCCGGACAGATAGGCATCGAGGCATCTGCCGGCGGCGAGTCGGAAACATTGACCATACCTGTCACCTGTCCTGTGGCATCAGAATGCACGCTAACTGCACCATCGCATTATAAAGAGCTTGTTGCAAGTACCAGCCTTGAATTTGCTTATGCCCAGGGGAGCTATTTCTATCATCTGACGCTGCCTGAAGGCGAGGGGTATTATCATATCCATCGATACGATAAGGATCTGGCTGCGCTCGGGCTTGATCTGGACATCGATATGTCCGGGACAGCTACCTTAGACCCTTTCTGTCTCGGCGCGACATCAACGCGGTATTATGTCTCGGCAGTGGGTATGCGGGTGTGGGGCGATCCGCCAGCCCAGCATTCAGTTTCCGAGATACGAATATATAGGGATGACGGCACGCTATACAGCCAGTTTGGTAAAAAGGAATATCAGGATATGTGGGGTGCCGGTGGCGTTATATTCGCATTAGACGAAGCAGGCGACAGGGTTTATATTTATCATCAGTCCGAAAAGAAATTATACTCAACAAACCTGACTGGATCAGATGCCATAAGCCCCAAACTCTCCGGTGTAGCCGTTGCGGATATTTCGAGTTATGCTGATAAGATGTGTTTTTATGATGGTAAATTATTTATTTTCGATTATTACAATCAAATGGTATATATCCATGATCCGTCAGACGGCAGCAGAATAAGCTCATTCTCTATAGCCGAAGAAGGTGACGGAGATTATGATTACTCCGGCATGGCAGTGGCAAACGACAAGATATTTATCTCAAGAGCACATGATTACGATCCGCCATATGAAATCAAAGTGTTTGACCTTGATGGTAATTACCTCGGATGCATTGAGATGGACACGGACACATATGCCGGATACATGGAAGCTGGCTCGGATTATGTCTACAACTTCAGCGGCGGAGTGGCCGAGGCGTATGACATTCTGGAATTCGGGCCAGTGCAGTAAATGCAGATATCAATCGGAATAAACGGCCTGGACGAACTATTAAAAAAACTTGACCCGAAAAACATACATCAGGCGCTCAAGTCTACGCTAAATAAGTCAGCCAAAACCGGAAAGACGATTATATCTTCACATATCCGTGAAAGGTTTGCTATAAAGAAAGAGGACCTTGATAAAAAGATTGAGGTGGAACTAAAGGGCCTGGATAACTTAGAGGCCAAGCTGGTCATCACCGGCGAGCCGATTAACCTTATGCATTTTGATCCTAAGCAGAGTAAAAAAGGCGGGGTCAACGTTACCATCGTAAAAAAGAAAAAAGCACACCTGAAACATGCATGGATAGGACACGGCAAGGGCGGCACGCCCTTGGTCTTGCGGAGAGTCCCCGGGACGAAGAGTAAGCGATATTATTCTGTTAAAACGAAGAAAGGCGGGTTTCAGATAAGAAGCAGAGAGACGGAAAAGCTTGCAGCCTATAAAGTCGTGACCTTTGCCAGCATCGTAAGGAATCCATTTGTCTATAAATCAGTGGAAGCCCGCATTATGGAGCAGATGAAAAAGAACTGGGATTCGCAGATGCAGCGGTTCGGGAAAGATTAACTAAAAGCTACCTTACAGGAAGGACACAGCTTCACTTTTTTATTGTCGATAGGATTGCCGCATTCACTACATAAAAGTTTTCCTGCTTTACTGCTTCCCCAAATGAAAAGGATAATCATAAGTGGGAATCCAAAGAAGGGCCCCACGGGAAATGCGAGAAATGACCCAAGGAATAAAAGAATACCAATGGCTTGAATGAGACAGCCAGTGCCTGCAAAAGAACCTTCCTTCTTAATGTGTGGTTTCTTGGTTGCCTTCATTTTAATTTTCTTTTCAGCGACTATCGGCTTTACCTCTGGTTGTGGCTTTGACT
The DNA here is from genome assembly GCA_041660325.1 of Thermodesulfovibrionales bacterium. Taxonomy (GTDB): domain Bacteria; phylum Nitrospirota; class Thermodesulfovibrionia; order Thermodesulfovibrionales; family SM23-35; genus DYFC01. The sequence continues at coordinate 34,244 of JBAZWR010000006.1, forward strand.
GCTTCTCTTGTGCATCCTTCAGCCGTTCAGCCTTCCACTTTTCGTATTCTTCTTTAGTTTTAAACTCAGGCATGATTATCTCTTTTACCTTTTGCGTTCATAAACCTTTTTGCCGCTTGAACTGTAATGATAACGACCTCCACGGGGTCCTGTGTAAATAGTTTTCCCTGTTGATGTTGTACCAATTCCCTCAGTAGTATATTTCTTATCAGATGAGGCAGAAGGTATTGAAGTATAATCAGAAGAAGTGTATCCGCTATTGGATGAGACAGAAGGGCTTGAAGTATAATCAGACAAATCTTCATTAGTATAAACCTTGTTTTTATCAATTTCATTAGTAGTAATTTTATCCTTAATGCGAGCTTTGTCTTTATGGAGTAACTTAGGAGGGTTACAACGAGAACAGGGGGAATATTGACTCTCGACTTCTGAAAGCTTTATAGGAATGCTGCTCTTTTTAAGATAACTACAGCCAGCCTTATGATATTTTGAACCACTTCTTGTTATATAAACAATCGGTTCATCTTGCGCTTGCAAGATAGAAACTAAGAAAAATAGAAAAATGATTACATATATTTCCTCATTTAACCAGCCTTATCCCGAGTAATCTTGCTCTCGCGAGATTCCACAATCTTATTTTGGCCGTACTTGATCTTTCCTTCGCTTACTCTCCAAGTTGCATATCGAAGAAGGTCTTCCTCTTCCCCATAAATTTCTGCTTCTCGATATTTATTTAATAGAAGCCTTTCTTTTTCATTCTTCGGAATATCTGGTTCTAACCCCAAAAGCAGCCAGTCAGCAGAGACATCGCACTTCATGACAATATTCCTAAGAACGTCCGCCGGTACCGGAACATCCCCCAGTTCATAGCCGGATATAGAGGATTTACTGGACTCCACCAGCTTTGCAAAGGATTCCTGACTCAAGTTCTTCTTAAGTCTTACCTGTCTGATTCTATCGCCTATGCCGGTTTTTTCTTTAAACATTATGTTCATGATATTAGAATTTCACACTATGTGCAATTATTTCCGGTATAAACTACAATTAAGTGAGATAACTGACAATATATCGTCTAAGTTACCTCTTAACAGACGAGATATAACACTTTCAGACTTTGACAGTGACGACATATAGGATTATTCTATTCTCATGGGTACGATTGATACCAAGAAATACTCAAACATTTCAAAAACCCCTCAAAAAAGGAGCGCATCATGCCAGAGCCAGAAACCCAAGATATCTTTGCAATCGATCCGGAAAGCCTTTTCGATTCTTCCGAGATCCTCAAAGAAAACGGTATTAGAGACATCGAGAACATTTTCCTCGGTGTCAGAGAAACCTTTAAACTTTTCAAACAACTCGGACTTACAGTTGGAGAAGTCAATCGCACCATTTCTGAACTGGGCAATTTCATCCGCTAATCTGTTTCTTGAGCGTTTCGATTTCACGAACGATCTCTTTCAGAAGTTTTCTCGTAGACTTAACATAGTTCTGAGTCTGCAAATTTGTTATCTGATTAGCGTCTACACTGGTTGCAGAATAAAGCTTTTGAAGCTTAGACTTTTCCATATTCCCTCCGTATTTAAAGTGTTGGAGGGTACAATAGCAAACCGCACGAATACCTATATAAAAAAAGGACGTCGGTTTACCGTACCCAGCGGATTGTCCCTCCAACTTTATTTTCTTCCTGATTATATCAGATTCCATGTTTCAAGAGTATCAGTTCCAAATGGGCTTGTAAATTCAAAAATCATGCCAGTTTTGGCTTTTATTTTTTCTTTCCGTGACATTTGTAATGTCAAAAAAGCGGGAGTTTTTGCCAAATGAGCCAGTTAAAGAACTCGGAAGGTTTAATAAATCATCTCCAGAGACTGTTCTATTACGGCGATGAGATGAAAGAAACCTCCCGAGTTAATTCCTTCCTTGAGTACATCCTGACAAAGATCAATCCATTCACAAATAAAGTCTACGAGCTCGGCGCCCGCTCGTTATATCGGTACATCTCCGGAGAGCAGCACTTTCCGTTTGACCTGATCATCCCGCTCTGTGATTGGTCTGCAGATGAAACTCTGATGGCCGCTTATAATATCCGCCCGTCTACGGAAGCAAAGGAAAAGCTTGAGGTCAAACGGGAAAAGCTCAGACATGAGGTTGATACGATCAATAGGCGCATTGAGCAAATCGACGGCCAGATAGACGGTTTTGAGCAGTTATCTTTCCCAAAGAAAAAGAGGCGGGGAAATGGGCGCTGATTACGAAGGTCAGGAAAAAGCCATTGAAGAACTAAGGGCATTGAGTCCGTCCGCAAAGGAATTTCTAAGCCATCATCTGCGGAATTCACTGTCCGGCATAATCACGGGCGTCGAGACCGGCAAACTGGAGATTGTAAAGCAGTCAGCCTGGCATATTATCGATGATCTGGTAAGGATAGGATGTTAATGATGAATAAGGTCTCTCTCAAAGCCCGGCTGTTTTTTTCTGACCCCCTAAAAAGAAAAATGAGACAGCAGCCGGGTTTTAAACCTCCCACAGATGGGCAGTCCGATAACCGCAACGGCTGCCCGTCTGCTATCCATTCTTATGTGAAGTTCCTGCGCATCATCATCCCAGTCGGTATGTTTGTCTGGGCGGCATTGATTTATCTTGCAATGCTTTTTATTTCAAAACAACAAGGAGGCTGATTATGCATCCGATAGAATTCTGTAATTTTCTGTGGTACTGCAGGAAGCCGATCCTCAAATACTGGCTGATATTCACTGTAATGATGGGACTGGCAACGGGCGGCGCTATATTGTTTCTGCTGAAGGTGCTGCCATGAAAGCAAAAGTGATATGGTTTTTCATAGGTGTGATTATTGCCAGTTTCCTTTCGCCTTTTCTTTATTATCCTATTGTTTTTGAAAGAGGTTATAAGCAAGGTGTGAGAGATGCATATAATGCAAAAAATGGACTGCAAATCTCTGAAGCATATCAACCATATCAGATAGCAGGCGCCGGTGATGACGGCACACGAATTGTTTCGGAAGGGAAATAGCAAATGAAAATAGAGATACATCATTATCATCATTACGGAAATCTTCACGGGAGAATCAATCAAATTCATGAGATGCTTCAACGCATCTTGCAAAAGGAGGTGAAACAGGATATGGACTTAAAAGTAATACAGGACAACATTGCCACCTTAACTATTGAAGTGGCAGCCACGAAAGACCTTGAGCAGTCGGCTGCTAAAGCTATCAACGGCATTGCAGCGCAAAACGAAACATTGAGCAAAGAACTTGCCGCTGCTATTGCCTCCAATGATCCGGCAAGCATTCAGGCCGCCGCTGATGCAATTGCAGCACAGACACAGGCGCTTAAAGATTCGGCAGCAACTTTGGCTGGAGCGATCCCGGCGAACACAACACCCTAAAACAGGGTCTGGAGAAGTGCGGCTCTATTTATTTATGCCGCAATCGCAGGGATAGCTGTCGGAGTGATCCCCGGCAGCGAAAAGCAACGCCTCGGCCTGCCCTGCGATGAACCAGAGGCAACATAGCATTGAGGCAGTTATGACAAAAAATATGAAAAAAATACTTGATGCAGAAAAACAGGAAACAAAGAAAAAGAAAATGCCGGCTCCCGAACAGACAATGAAAGCGATAGACATCGTTCAGGGATTGCAGCTTATTGCTTGCAAATCCATCGGACCGTCAAAGCTTAATTATCGCAAGCGATTTAACGTACAGGCTATCGCCGAATTGACCGAATCCGTCAGATCAAAGGGAGTGCTACAGCCGATCCTCGTAAGGCCGGACAGTTCTAATACATTTGAAATCGTAACGGGCTTCAGACGTCATCTGGCTTCCAAGAATGCAGGCATTGAGTTTATACCCTGCATTGTTAGGGATCTGTCCGATGAAGACGCCCTTGAGATACAGATCATCGAGAACGACCAGCGTGAGGACCCGAACCCGATTGACCAGGCCGAAGGTTATAACCGGCTGATCCAGATGGGCAAGCATACGCCGGAAACACTCGCTGACAAGTTGCATAAATCTATTCCTTATGTCATCGGTAGGCTGAAGCTTGCAGGTCTGAGTGACGATGCCAAGGAAGCTTTAATAGAAGAGAAGATAGCCATAGGCCACGCCTTTATTATACTGCGGCTGGGAGATGAAAAAGAACAGGCGGAGTTATTGAAGCAGATTATCGAGCATGAACTTACGGTGTCTATGGCAAAAGATTCTCTCGATGATTTCTCGAAAAGAATAAACAAGGCTGTCTTTGATGCAACGGAGTGCATGACTTGCCCTTACTGTTCATCGAACCAGGCGGTCCTCTTCCCGGAACTGGAGAAGGCGGATGCTGAATGCATGGACAGAAGCTGCTTCCTGAGTAAAGAAAAGAAGCATTATGAGGTCATAATCAACGAAGCCCGGAAGAAGGGCTTTAAGGTTATCTTGGATAAAAAGGAAGTGGACAAGCTAACTTCTTATTCCGCTAAAACCTCAAAAGAAATTCGTTGTCCTTCTGCTAATATGAAGAAACAAAATTATTACGGCAGCGCCGTTATTCCGAAACGCTATAAATCTGAATGTATGCTCTGTACGACGCATCATGCATATTTTGTTTATGAAGAGAAAGCGGATTATCAGGGCTTTATTGAATTGAAGTTCGGGGAGATCTGCCTGAATAAAAGCTGCCTCAATGCGATGAACAGTCCTAAAAACGGAAGCAGCCCGGATGACAACGGAGATTTTTCCGGCGTCGGGGATTCCCGCTCAAGTACAGGTAATAATGCATGGTTTAAAGCCCAGGAATGCCGGAACCGGTTTCTTGTCAAGACTTTATCGCCTATCATCTCCGAGTCGGATACTCTGCAAAAGAGATTACAGGTCCTTGTTCTTTTAAACAAACTTTGTTATTGCGATGTAAAAAAACGCATTGTCAATGATTTCGGCGGGAAGTACGTTTCTCACTTTAGTCTGGAAAAAGAATATAACTACGCAAAGGCAATCGCGCCGGGATCCCTGGACGATGCAATCCGGGAATTGACACTGGTGCTGATACCCGAGACGAATCCGGAAGCACTGCTGGGCATGACTGCGGAAGCGGGAATAGATATGACTAAGGATTTCGGAGTGGATGAAGAATGGCTGAAGGGCAATACTAAGGACCAGCTAACCCGTTTTGCTAAGGATCAAATGTTGAATATAGCCCCCGCATCGCCTTCCAGCCCGAAATCCAAGATCATCGAGGAGATCCTTAAGCATGACCTGCGCGGTAAGCTGCCGCAGGAAATCATTGACGCTTGCACGATAGACAGCGAAGATGATCTTGAAGAAATTGAGGAACTGGAAACGGCTGAGAAATGAGCCACAAATGCCCGACATATAGCAATATCGTTGAAGAGCTGTTCTGCTCTCGCCGGTACAAAAAGGCAATAGATAATCCTATGGATGAAGTGCTCTCCGCCTGCCGGACATGCAATAAAGGTGCAGCGGCATATGAATCTCTGAGCGCCGGGCCTACGGTAAAACAATCGCCCTCATTCAATCGGGTTAAGCCGCGCAAACAGGATGTTGGACCTAAAAAGGAGAAGATCATGAGTAATTCTAAAACATGGACCGGCCATAAGAAATGTAAACATCCGGAAGGCTGTGAGAAGAAAGCCTGGAAGGAAGGACTTTGTTATCATCATTTCTTTGTTGTGAATCCGAAGGCGAAAAGACCTGCATCGGGAAAGGTACAAAAGAAACCTCGGACAACCGAGGAGAAACTACAGGAAAAGCTCAAAGAATTGGCAGCGGAAGTAAAGACGCGAGGCGTACCTTACCTCACAGAGGCCATCGAATCTCTAAAGCAGACAGACAAACTCTATGCCAAACCCGCCGAGCCTGGCGAAATGGACAATTGCAAAAAAGCTGTTTTTGGTGAATTGCTTTATGCCTCTGAGTTGCTGGACGGACAGATTGAATCGATATTAGATAACGGCCTCGTCGACACTAACGTTCTTGTCGATATCAGAAATCGCATCGGCTTGGTACTTCGTACAAGCTTACCGGTATCAGAGATAATACATGCCGCCGCTTGAAATCATTACCTGCCCTGAATGCGGATCGCGTGATGTAACATTAAACGGAGACTTTTATTTCTGCGTGAGCTGCGGCCATAGATATCCGAGAGTTGAAGAAAGCGGGAGACCGGAATGATATTTGAAGAGTTGGGAAGAAAAGTCGGAAAACTTGTCGATGAAAAGAATATGGCTTACGGGGACTCATTTACTATATCAGGAGAATTTCTTAAGCTGCTATATCCGAATGGCATTAACCCTGAGCAGTACAATGATCTGCTTTGCCTGGTCCGCATATTCGATAAGATGAAGCGTATAGCGACACAGAAGGAAGCCTTTGAGGAAAACCCATATATGGACATAGCCGGTTATGGATTGCTCGGCAGTACGTTATTCGATCAGATATCGAAAATGGATATCATCTTTGGCAAAAAGGCGGAATGAATTTGACATCATTACAAACAGATCCATATAATCCCTCATATCAAACCAATGATGGAGGGTTATCTATGGCTGGGCATATACGCTGTTCAAAATGCTGCAAGGCTACACAAACCGCCGTATGTTCGACGTGCGGGAATTCGAAGTATTATATCAATCTTTACTGGAAGGGAAAGCATTGGAAATTCTGGGAGTACACCAAAGACGGTATGGCGCTGGACTTCGAGCGCGCGAAAAGGCAATTAAACCTAATCCGCTCGGAAATCGACAGCGGGAAATTCATTCCATCCGATTGGACACACGCGAGGATCGCCGAGATGCGCTTCGAAAATAAGATGCGCCAATGGATCAATGAGAAAGAGGCCGAGGCGGATAATGATGAGATTGCATTCTCAACCTATGACACCTACAGGAAATATGCAAACAGATATTTCTATCCGCTGCTGTCGGGAAATGATGTGAGAGAGATCAACCTGCGGGAGTTTCTGCAGAAACTCAGAGAATATAAACTTGCAGTGAAGTACCGTAAAAGCCTTATGGGTGCATTGCATGTCTTTTATAGTTGGCTCTGGGACCGAGGAGATATGAGGGATATCCCAAAGTTCCCGGTGATCTCCGGAGATGATACCACTGTGAGAGTAATGCTGGAATATAAAGAACAGGAAATAGTTTTACCCAAACTTCCAGAGGATTACCGTGCGCCTGTTATCATAATGATGGAGACCGGCCTACGGACAGGCGAAGTATGCGCTCTCAAGATCAAGGATATTTTTATCGATAAGAGATACGCGGTCATTCAGCGTACCTGGTCCGGGAAGCGCGTAAGAGAGACCACAAAGGGCAAGAATAAGAAAGCCATACCTTTATCGTCAAGGGCAATCGAAGTGCTCAATGCGGCCACCAAGGGAAGATTTCCGGAGGATTTTATATTCCCTATTAAACCGAAAACACTGCAGAACGCTTGGAGAAAACATGCGGACCTTTCTTTGAGCCTGTATGAGGCCACACGCCACAGTTTCTGCACGCAGCTCGTAGAGATGGGCGTCAATACTCTTCAGGCAAAAGCACTGATGAGACATTCAGATATCAGAAGCACGGAGAAATACTTCCATGCTTCAGTAAAAAAATTGGGCGATATAGTAGAACAGCGCGGGAAAGTGATCCAATTCACACGTTCCGCCGCCGTGCAAGGAGAATAGATAGAATGGCTTACGGCAATATATCAACGACACTTCGAATCTCACCCCCTCCGCCATCACTTTCTTTTAATCTCTATCTGCGGACAATTGAGTCTTTTATCTGCACTTAAATAGCTGAGTTTTCGCCAAGATAATAATAATCTCTTGCTTATCCCTGAATGCCCCGGTGCGCACCTGCCGTTTGTATCGGTGTCTAATGGCAACGCTTCTCACAGTATTCCTCACAATTATTGAACCTGAGAATTATGCATATTTCTTTTGAAAATCAATTGTGAATAAAGAAGATTTGACCCCATCTCTTTTGACGTACATCGTTGCTTGATCTCTATCATGCAGTGAAAACTCCTTGTGCTTTTTGGCAGGAGAGAACAAAGAAGAGAACGCCCATATTAGCGCCCCTAAACCTACCAATGCCAAAATAACATCCACCTTATTTTCTGTGCTTTTCCAGTTGTACTATGCACCATTATATCAGGTTTCTGTGGAGTGGACTACAGGAAGGATGCTTGCCTCTCAGACCTCTCTTGAACGCCATGCGACTTTCGCCTCAAAGGACACACGCTATTTTTCTCAAAGACACCTCAAGCAAACGCCTGAGGGCAGATAGAAAAAGCCAGTAATACAAGTTGAAACGCGAAACTAAGAGCGCGAGATATTTAACCTCGCCCTCTTAGTTTATCTATATTGCAATCTATCTTAGCTTTCTGCGCTTCCTTTTTAATTTATACTTTTTTATATATGGATTAAAATAACCATTTTTATTAAAATATTAAGATATTATTTAAAGAATATTAATGACTATTTGTAATTTAAAAGAGGAGTTTAGAAACCAAAGCAATATACTGGCAGGTGATTTTACCTATTCAGATGGACTTCCTATTATTCGTCATTTTGGGGAGACGGCTCAGTTAAAAATAGGTAAATTCTGCTCAATAGCTTGTAATGTTTTTATATATTTAGGCGGAAATCATAGAACCGATTGGATAAGCACTTATCCTTTTACAGTTCTTTTTAGAGAAGCACTTCATATTAAAGGTCATCCTGCAACAAAAGGTGACGTTATAATTGGGAATGATGTTTGGATAGGAGATTCTGCTGTAATACTGTCAGGAATTACTGTTGAGGATGGAGCTGTAATAGGTGCTAACGCAGTTGTTACAAAAAATGTATCCGCCTATTCGATTGTGGCTGGTAATCCAGCCAGAGAAGTGAAAAAAAGATTTACAGAAGAAGAAATTGAAAACTTATTAAAAATAAAGTGGTGGGATTGGTCTATTCAAAAAATAATAGAAAATATTGAAATGATTTGCAGCAATAATATCAAACAATTTTTGAAGGTACACGGAGAACATCTGTAACTTAAAAATACAACAATCTCCTGGCCTGCTCTCTTATAGATCGTCACGTATATGTTTGGATGGAAAATATGAAAATGTTCAAAATTTCAAAGGGTGCGTGTTTCCATATACACTCTTGCTCGTCGATAATCATCTCAGAGATGTCGAGTACAGGAAGTATTGTTTCTTCTATGGCCGCTATACAATGCCTTACGCCTTACGCCTTTCGCCCCGGGAAGAAACACCAAGTTTTTCTCAATGCCACCTACTTATTCGCAGGTTTGAATTGTTTGCATCAGTAAAGATTTACGGAAAAAGTAAGCAGGCAACGATGGGCATAACAGACGCGGCGCTTGCGCTGCGTCTGTTATGGTACGCTGGTTTGGCAAATTACTTTGCTTTTGCCAAATACATTGCTTACTTTGTATAGAATTTCGTTTGGCGATGAGCTACGGAAAAACGGATAAAGGATATGTTACTTCTTATCTGCCCCTGATTTTAGAGAAAGAGTAATCTTTAAAGGTTCTCTTGGCACACGTTTAATAAGAAAAGAACCATCAGGCGAAATAGATACGTCCATTTTAATGCCTGACTTGCTCTCAATATTTATATTTAAATTATTTCCATTAACAATCTCTTTATTTTCATTGTCCGGTATGCGATTATGTTAATAGATGGTGATCCATAAACTGGTTTCATCTGATTAGCAGTTTTATGGATTATAAGATCTTGGCCTACATAAAATGATCGATATTTTCTTTACTGAATTGTGTTTTAAACCCTATCGGGTTCCCAGATTCCGAATAGGCAGCCACCAAGCCTCCAAGAGAGCCCCCTCCAAGAGATTATTCGATTTATGAAGGTTGTTTTTTAATTAAAGTTATATGGATGTCCGATACTACATTGATGTAATAACAGATGGCGAAAGCTCTGTCTTCGTCGCTTCTATTAGCCCATTCAGGAGCAATGGCGTAGCCATAGGTAAAATCAAAATCCGATTTTATTCCGTAATGCTTTAGTTCGTTTTGTTCCCGCCATTGTTTGTTGAAATATAAAAATGTGGCTTCGCTAATCGCTCTTTTATGGGTCGGGTCTTGCCATGCCCGTATTGATGAGTAATAGGGAGCGGTGATATACATTTTTCCTTCAGGTTTCAGTATCCGCCAGCATTCGTCTATGAAAGAAATCAAATCTTCCGTGTGTTCAACATAGTGATTACAATAAATCTCATCCACGGAATTGTCCTTCCACGGATACGGAAATTTTGTGAGGTTGTGAACGACATCCACGCTCGGTGTTTTTTTAGAATCTACCCCAATAGTGCCGGGCGTTTTCTTATTTCCGCAAGCCAAATCTAATTTGACCGGCTTTTCTTCTTCCTTAATTTCTTCTTTTCCCATACAATTTATAATATTACCACATGCAAGCATTCTTCCGGGCCGATATCCACTCATCATTACACCTTAGCTACCAGCTTTGCCGTGCTTCTCCAAAATCAGAACCATCCAACCGTTTAAGGACAAATAGGCCGCACACGAAAGACCGCCAAGCCCTGAACCTATGATAATAGCGTCATAAATCATTTTTGAGCTTTTCTTTTACTACTGCCTCAAGAAAATCCTCGAGTGCGGCTATACAGGTTATATCTTGATAGACAATATGTTTTTTTCTTGCAATCTTATCTGAAATCTGGCTGCGTAGATTAGAATCTTTCCCTAACTTTACTGCTAACGAGACATAATCATCAATAGAGGTTGCAATAGTCTCTTTCAGTCCCATCATGTTTAAAATAGCTGTACTTTCCCTGCCTCTCATCAAAAAATACGGAAAAGCTATGACAGGCAAATTGCAGTCAAGTGCTTCTAAAGTCGATGTGCAGCCTGACCACCCTATGGGATCAAGAAAAATATTACATAATCTATTAAGTGCGTTATATTTGACTGAATCAAGATGAGGCAAAAATATGACATAGTCATTGGCGTTCAGATCAAATTGCTTGAATACGCGATAAATTCGCATTCGGAACTGTTCTATTAAAAAAACAGATTCGGGCAATGAAGAAAATAGGAATTGACAATTACCTACCTGTTGGGCAATCCGAGGGAAAACCACATCATACTGAGGCAAGAATTTGAATAGCGCTTGACAACAGTGATAAAGAATAGACTTTGGCTGCAGGCCAAACATCTCACGGGTCACTCCAATACTTGAAAATTCCTGCGGTGTGTAATGGATAGATAGATTCGGCAGACGGATCAAACGTTCAGTATAATAAGTATCGCTATCAGGTGTTTCCATCAATTCACCGCTTAGATAATAATCAATAGTCGGAAGACCTGAAGTATCGGGATGTCCCCAAGAGGTACACTGAATAGGAGCTAATCTAAGAGCTGCAAGCTTTACAGTTGTTGAATCCATCCCTATTTCAGGATAAATAATGACATGAAGATTATCGTTTGATATTGTCCTGCAAAAATCCTCAAAAGAATAACTGTCCTCAATGAATTTCGCAAAAAAAGTCCTTGCCTTTTCTGTTTCTGTATCCTTTTTCTTTCCCGTGTAATATCCGTAAAGATTAATTTTATTTTTATCAAAATTTTCTATCCAACCCTTGATTATAATTTTCCAGACTGGATGGTCATGAAAATAGCCGGAGACTATACCCACTCTTAAAGGGGTTCCATGTATAAGAATTGGCATGATTGGGCGGACTGAAAATTGTGGATATCGGTATGACATAATTTTACAAACCAATTCCCCATAGAGTTGTTGCAGTTCTCTATCATCAAAACCTTGGTAAGCCAGATAAAAAGGTTGCTTTACACCAACGGCTTCAGCAGCATCTTTAATATCTTGAGGAGTCTCAAGATGAATGGTTTCTTTTAATTTTATGAGCTCTTTATGATAGAGTTTACGAGATTCTGCGATACTGGACTGGTCTGGATAAACAATTGGTAACTGAGAGATACATTTAGCCCAGCGGGCTATTATAAAGTTCGGTTTAATCTTAATAGCGTTATCCAAGGCAGATAGAGCTTCCTCACGCTTTCCTATCCACTGTTGCACATTTCCTAAGTGAAAGTATGCTTCAGCAAAATTAGGATCAATCATCAATGCTTTTTGATAGCAGTTAATCGCTTCATCAAGCTGTCCTTTGCTTTGGAAAACTACTCCAAGATTATTATAGGTGGCCTGAAGATTAGGATTGATCTGAATAGCTTTTTGATAGTATTTTATAGATTCATCTATCAATCCTTTTGCTTGAAAAGAAATTGCCAAATTATGATAGATATCTGCATTTGATGGACTAATCTCAATGGCTTTTTGATAACAGGTAATCGCTTCATCAAGCTGTCCCTTTTCGTTGAGAGCACTTCCCATATTATTATATGCTTCAACATTGCTTGGATTAAGAGCTATCGCGTTTTGAAAATAACTTATAGCTTCATCCATCAGCCCTTTTTTTTGCATTAATATTCCAAGAGCAAGATACGCATCAGCGTTGTTTTTATTGAATTGCAGTGACCTTTTAAAATATTGGATGGATGAATCATGTTTTTCCAATTCCGCGCATATGATTGCAAGAAAGTGTAAGATTTCTGCATTTCTTGGTTGAACTTTTAAGATTTCTTTACATGTATGCTCTGCTTGGTGCAAGTCGCCTTCTCGATAATGGTTAAGAAGTAATTGGATTGCCTTACCGATGTTCATTATTATCCTTCAATGATAACCAGAATAGGTTACTAAAAATCATCTCTCATTACCAGAATAAGTATACAATAGTTTAGCAAATTGTATTACAAGGAGGAAGGATTGTTGTCTTCTCGCCGTTCATACGGTAGCATGCGTTTTTTACCCCAAAGGCGGCACACCATTTTTCTCAATGCCGCCTACAAGCAAAGAATTTAAAGAGTTTCAAAATTTTGGTGATACCTTCATCTAATATTTATGTTGGATGTTACTGATTCAGTCAGGATATAATCCTGAATAAAAATGGCGTTTTTATCTAAAAGCAAAGTTAGAAAACTATCTCTACATAGATTTTGAAATGTTCTGATGCTTGACTATAGTCTTTCAACGCCACTTCAGAAGATACTTTTCTTTTGCAGAAATCCATTCCGGGGTTTCAAAATCTCCTTCACTAGCATGTGTCACGGCAATGGGCCATGTTCCAAGTCTTATATTTTTGCTGAGGCACTGTCGGCAGAAATCCAAATCATAAAAGTTAAATTCAAACTGCTCATCAAACCTAACTGATTTTTCAAGAATTCTCTTAGTATTAAGAGCTAGAAATAGTCCGTCAAGAAGTTGACATTCGCGAGGGGATTCTCCGTAGTAATTTGCTATTATTTCTCCTTTGTACATATGGGTTACCGATCCTGACTTGTACTCTACGGGCTGCAATCCATTTGGGTATTTCACACGATTCCATGCCAAATTCCAAGCAGGCTCATTAAAATCTGGATTTGTATTGCCTGCTAAACCTATGACATCGAAATGTTGGATGGCATCATTTAAGCGATGAGCAATATGCCAATCGTTAAGAAAAACATCGTCATGAACAAACAGTAGAATTTCTTCTTTGTATTCAGACCGTAAAAATAGATTATAAATTGTGCCTAATCCTCTTCGTTGATTCCCAAAATTGTCATAAAAGATATTTATCTTTAGGTTTGATAGACTTGGAAACATACATAAAGACTGCGCGAGCATTGAGCGTTGTTTGAAATTAGCTTCATTCGCTGTGGTGGCAGTGACAATTCTTACTGTTCTCATAAATATATTAGTAGTGATATTGTAACACTTTCAAGAATATATTCAGAATTACTTTTTATTGATTTGTGGTTGAAATGTCGTTTATATAGATGTGATTCGAGAATAAATAGTACAGCTTACTATAAGGAAGAGGGAAAGACATGGCAATCTCGGTCTGTTAAAGTTGAATATCCCAAACAACATAACAGAAAGGAGAGATCATCATGTCCGAGAGAGATTATAACAGGCAGGTAGTAAAGCGTGAAAGGATTGGCAGGGAGACCCTGGTCATAGGAGTGTGACCGGACAATGAGGGACGGTGATGAATTAGTTGAATTATAAAATAAGCAGTTTCTATGTGTTATGCGCGTCTTTGGAATGGCTCGAAGAGATGCGACTTACAGAAAGAAATTTTTAAATGCCATAATTGCCACCGAAAGCAAAGGCAGAAATCAGGACACCGGTATCAACAACTACTCTATCCTTTTTCTTCGTAAATCTTTCTCCTTATTGATTTAACAGAATTTTCAATGTCTTTCATAGTCAATTTGGTCTTTTTGAAAGCTTCTTTTGCAATCTTAAAAGATGCTTCAAGCCTGTCTTCAGGGGAGAGCACTGAAAGGATATAGTCCTCGGGATTTATCTTTTCTGCTGTAGCTTTCATATAGTAAAATCCTCCTTCATAAACTGTTTTCATTAGACCATAAGATAACCAAACACCTTCTTAAGATTATGCAAAATTACTAAGATAAAACCGGAATTAGGAGAATACCCCTTTGGGGATCCCGACAAAGGGTAAATCCCATCCCATCGCCCCCCAAAAATCCCTCTAAAACTGTGTCAGAGCAAAGTGGGCACATCAGGAGAATTCATGTCCTTCAGAAACTTCAGACGGTACAGTTGAGGGAGACTATTTCCATCAAAAAACTATTGTCCGCACTGTAAGATTTCTTTCAAGAAAAAATTGTGCTAATTCTTCATATTTTATTCATCACTTCTTCATATTCTTTTCTTATATTAAGATTAATGACAAACTTTCACGTGGCAGCCAGTTCCCCCCTGCTACTGGCTGCCACCCCTCCTTAACATCATGTTTGCCGGAACAATGAGAAAATTTGAGGAATGCCGGGCGTAAAAGACTATGGCATGATGAAACATGAAAAGGTCACTTCATATAAAAACCATGACCATCGTTATTGGGTTATTTTTGATACCGGCAGTGATTCACGCACAACCTGACCAAGTTACAACAAAACCCTCTGCATTGGAGCAACCATGTGTTTGTGAAGGTACATCCCTGACTAAACATTCTTTCAGTGTAAAACTCAAACATGAAATATCTTCAATTTTAATGAAAGTTAAGTCCATAATAACGGGGCAAGGTGGAAAATTTGAGGGAAATACGGAATGTGGCTTCTTTGACGGGAAGTCGGTACTCGGAACAATTAAGGTAAAATATCATAGCATTTCTAACAACGAAATAGAGATTATAATTGAGGACAAGCCGTTTATTGTCCCTTCCCAAAAGATTGAATCTGAGATAAAGAAGTATTTAAGCTGACCACTTCTCACGAGACGTAAAATGTTCGGAATTGTTGATTCTGAAATGTGAAACTATCAGCTATCCTAAGAGCTATCTCCTAACTGTTATAATAAATGTAATGATGGGTACCAAACGCAAAAAATTATGAAGTATCAAGCAAAGGTTGTGTTACCGTCTATCCTTCATTGCATGAGAATAAAGAAAAAGGCAAACTCAGGCGTATTTTTAAGAGGTCAATTCAGTTGAGGAAGGGGCATTAGAAGCAAGGGGTGAGGCAATCTTGTGTGACTCTTAAGATATCTTAACAATGAGAATCGACAATGAAAGGAGTGCAAAAATGAGTTTAGAAATGGTTAAAAGTTTTATGAAAGAAGTAGGCTGGGGATTTCTTGCGACAAGTGACGGCAATAAGGTAGGGGTTCGACCTATGGGAAGCTGCGTTTGGATAGACAATGAACTGTGGGCTGCGACTAAAGATGGAACAGAGAAAGTCTTACAACTCAGGAAAGTCCCTTATGCTGAATACTGCTTCAGCGATAGAGAAGGAAAACACTTAAGGATTGCAGGAGCCTGCAAAATTAGCACCAACAATGGTGACAAGTTGAAACTGTACGAAGCCGTTCCAATTCTTAAAAAATATTACAAAGACCCATCTGATCCCAAATTTGTTGTCATTCGAATGAAGCCGGAACGCATAAGATTCTTGGCTGGAACTGGTAAGGGATATGAAGATATAAAAGTGCCGAAATAACACTTTATTCAATTGTCTGAGAGCGTGAAGGGGTTATTCGGATCGTTTCCTTAATTTTCCTCAAAGCCAATGTTTCGTTCAGCAGCCTGCTTTGCCGTTCTTCTGCCTCCGAAACGATTCTCTCAACGAAATCTCCTCTGCCCAATATCCGCTCATCCGCCTTCACCCAGGATGTTGTAACTGAATGGTTACCCAATCTTACAAATACATATTGCAAATAATCACCGGAGTATGATATAAAGTTTTACACCCCGAACAAAGGAGGCGTTGACAGAGAGTTTAAATATTGAATTCTTATTTTTGATGGCTGGATGCCAGGGAAGAGGAGTAGACCGTAATGGTGATTCTCCCGCTGCCCCGCAGCCGTGAAGGGAACGAAAGCCTAAGAGAGCCACTGTCCCGGTGAACCCGGGATGGGAAGGCAGGCAAGTAGGACGCCCGGAGCCGGAAGACCTGTCCAGACCA
>JBAZWR010000007.1:0-41584 GCA_041660325.1 Thermodesulfovibrionales bacterium
TCAAACTAAAACCCTCAACCCCTTGGGTTTCATTGAGTTTTTGAAGTCCGATGGTGTAATATTTTTATATACATGATGAACGATAAAATAGCTGAAGAAATAAGAAAAAAAGCCGTGAACGACAGGCTCCCCTGTGCCGCAGCAAGAAGAATCGCGGAGGAACTATCCGTCCCATATAAAGAAGTCGGCAGAACAGCCGATGAATTAAAGGTCAGGATAATGGGCTGCGAGCTTGGTTGTTTCTGATGGACGTGCTTCCCTTTGAACTTGCCCTTACCTTTTATTTTGCCGCTACGATAGTCAGCATTACGGAACTTTTCAAGGAATCAAAGATTACCTCGCGTATCATGTTTTCGCTGGCCGCGATCGGTTTTGTCATACATACCGCAAGCATTATTTACCGCTATATAGCGGCCGGACACATACCTATAACAAACGCTCATGAGTCGACTTCTTTCTTCTCATGGTGCATCGTGTTTATCTTTTTCCTGCTGCAGTTCAGATATAAGGTAACCCTCCTCTCTTCTTTCATCATGCCGGTCGTATTCATGCTCATGCTGTCTTCCTCGATGCTGTCGAGAGAGATAAAACCTTTAAGTCCCCTGCTCCAGAGCTACTGGCTCGGCATTCACACGGTGTTCGCCTTTATGAGCAATGCCGCCTTTGCACTGGCCTTCGGCATAGGTTTGATGTATCTTGTGCAGGAGCGTCATGTAAAGTCCAAGCGTCTCGGCGGCTTATTCGAGCGGCTGCCAAGCCTCCAGACCCTTGATGAAATAAACTACCGTCTGATAACCTGGGGATTCCCTTTGCTGACCCTTGCAATCATATCAGGGGCCTTATGGGCCCAGAGCACTTTGGGGAGTTACTGGAACAGGGACCCCCGTGAGACGCTGTCATTGATAACATGGTTGATCTATGCGATCATCCTGCATGCAAGACTTATTGCCGGGTGGCGTGGCAGAAGGGCGGCGCTCATGTCCATGCTCGGTTTCCTGATTATTCTTATCGCTTTTTTCGGCATTAAATTCCTGAAGATAGGGTATCACGTTTTCTAATGAAGGTCTTTGTCGCAGGTCTTAATCATAAGATAGCTGATGTTGACGTCAGGGAAAAGCTGGCCTTTAACGGCCCTAAACTTGAAGAGGGTCTGAAAAGGTTCAGAGAACTCCCTGAAGTTCATGAGGCTATTATCCTGTCTACCTGCAACAGGGTGGAGCTTTATGCAAATGTGAAAGACTATCAAAGGGCGGCGGAAGCCGTCAAGACGTTTCTCTCGGAATTCCATAACATCAACAGAAGCTCTCTTGATGCCGGCCTTTATATATATGACGGTGTAAACGCAGTCAGGCATATCTTCCGGGTTGCCTCCAGTCTTGATTCCATGGTCGTCGGTGAACCCCAGATACTCGGTCAACTGAAAGACGCCTTTGAACTCGCCCTTTCGCAAAAGACGACGGGCATCCTTCTGAACAAGCTGATGAAAAAGGCTATCTCCGTTGCCAAAAGGGTGAGGACCGAAACACGTATAGCCGAGAATGCGGTTTCCATAAGTTTTGCGGCAGTCGAACTTGCCAAGAAAATATTTACCGACCTCTCAAAAAGGGTGTTTATGCTCCTTGGCGCAGGCGAGATGGCGGAGCTTGCGGCAAAGCATCTGATCAGCAGCGGCGTAAAAGAGGTGCTTGTATCAAACAGGACATATGAGCGGGCCTGCGATATTGCAAAAGAGTTCAACGGGAAACCGGTCAGGTTTGATGAATTCATTGATGAAATGGCGCGGGCGGATATCGTCATCTGTTCGACAGGCGCGCCTGACTATATAGTCACAAAGGGCCAAATGCAGAAGGTGATGAAGGAAAGAAAACAGAGACAAGTCTTTCTCATAGATATATCGGTCCCGAGGAACATAGACCCGGAAACTAACGACCTCGATAATGTCTATCTTTATAACGTCGACGATTTGCAGGGGGTTGTCGATTCAAACCTCTTTGAAAGGAAAAAGGAAGCGGAGAAGGCGGAGAAAATTATCGATGAAGAGCTTGAGACCTTTCTGAGATGGCAGTCCACCCTTGATTCCGTTCCCACAATAATTGCGATCAGGGAAAAGGCGGAAGAGATTAAGAAAGAGGAGCTCGACAAGTTTTTCCATAAAATGCCGGGCATGGGAGAAAAGGAGAGAGAGGCAATCGAATACATGGCTGCGGCGCTTATCAATAAAATGATCCATCCTCCGACTGCGGCCTTAAAAGAGGATTCGGAAGATAAAGACGTTCTGGTCGCTACAATCAGAAAACTCTACGGCATCGACGGAAAAAAGGAATGAAAAAGAAAAAGATAATTATCGGCACCCGCAGCAGCAAGCTTGCACTATGGCAGGCCGAGTTCGTCAAAGCGGAATTGAACAGGCTTTATCCTGATATTGAAATAGGACTTAACAAGATCAAGACCACGGGAGACAAGATTCTCGACGTCCCTCTTGCTCAAGTCGGCGGCAAGGGCCTCTTTGTGAAAGAGATCGAAGAGGCGCTGCTGGGCGGTAAAGCCGATATAGCCGTGCATAGTATGAAGGATGTGCCGACGGAATTCCCTGAAGGACTCCATCTTGCAGTAATCTGTGAACGGGAAGACCCGGGGGATGCTTTCATATCGGGAATTCAGGATTTTCGCCCCGGCGAGTCGCCTGAGACGACAAAATTTAAAATTAAAAACTTTCAATCTATCCCGAAAGGCGCAAAAATCGGGACAAGCAGCCTCAGGCGGGCGTGTCAACTGCTTAGTCTCAGACCTGATCTAAAGATAGAACAATTGCGGGGCAACCTTGAGACACGGTTGAGGAAACTCGATGAAGGCCGGTTCGATGCCATTATACTGGCTGCCGCAGGGGTGAAAAGACTCGGTCTTGAAAATAGAATAACCGAGATACTGCCTTTTGAGATAAGCCTCCCTGCAATAGGCCAGGGCGCGGTCGGCATCGAATGCAGAATCGACGACGAATTCATCAATAAAGTTATTGCGCCCCTGAACCATTTGGAAACCGCCATCTGTGTAAAAGCCGAAAGGGCGTTCCTGAAAAAACTCGAAGGCGGCTGCCAGGTGCCGATTGCAGCCCACGCAAGGACCGGGCAGAGAGCACGGAGCATAGAACAAAAAACGACTATAGATCCTTCATCACTTTTTCTTGACGGTCTCGTAGGAAGTATCACCGGAGACAGGATTATCAAGGGACATATTGAAGGCAAGACTGTAGATGCCGAACGACTTGGTGTTGCGCTTGCAGAGGATGTGCTTTCACAGGGAGCAAAAGAGATTTTAGACGAGGTTTACGGCAGGTAATTATTGTTATTCCCGCTTAGAACTTTCAAGAACATGCCGTAAAATCTCTCCAAGACTGTCAAAGAGCCTGTACCCGTTATTTTTTGCATCTTTATTCCATGGAAAACTCAGCCCTGACGCAATGATATTTCTTTCCGCTGCTTTTTCCAATACGAAAGGCGAATCATCGATGACCATATGACAGGCGTCATCGAACAAGACTGTTTTGTCAAAGGACAGATGGATATCATCAAAAACGAGATCATGCTTCAAAAGCCATCTCCTTGTCCGGGCAAGGCTCTCGGTTGTCCGGTGGCTTGCAATTACTATATGAAAACCGTTCTCTTTCAGACGCAATAGAAAACCGCTTGCCTCTGAATAGGGCAAGTTCATGTCATCATCCTGGTTCAGGTGAATACTGTGGATAACACCCATGAATTCATCTTCGGAACAATAACGCATCCAGAAGTTCCAGTCGATCCAGAACTCGGGCGGAGGGAAGGCCGGGTTTATCTTTTTCAGCCCTTCATAAAGCGGATCACAGAAATGCCATAGGGTGTTGTCAATGTCTACAACGGCTTTCTTCAAGGTTCTCATACATCCGTATTTTAACCCAAAAACTGCAAATGTTTAAAATAAATTTATTTTAGACATTTGCAGTTTCTATGACGGTTTAATTGCATTTTTCGGATAAATCGTTTGCAGGGGCGGGGTTTAAACCTGTCCGAATCTAAAACCTAATCTCTTTTGGCGCCCTTGGACAAGGGATCACATCACGTATATTCGTCATGCCCGTTATATATTGTACAAGCCTTTCAAACCCGAGGCCGAACCCTGCATGTGGCGCCGAGCCGAACCTGCGGAGGTCAAGATACCACTGGAGGTTTTCCGTCGGTATGCCGGTCTGCTTCATCCTGCCCTCAAGAACATCAAGTCTTTCCTCTCTCTGACTTCCGCCGATTATCTCGCCGACTTTGGGGACAAGCACATCCATGGCTGCAACTGTTTCCCCGTCATCATTCATCCTCATATAAAAGGCTTTTATCTTTTTCGGATAATTAGTCACAATGACGGGGCCTTTGATGACCTTGTCCGTCAGGTAGCGTTCATGTTCCGACTGTAAATCAGTCCCCCATTCAACCGGGAACTCGAACTTCTCTTTCGCTATCTTCAATTCCTTTATAGCATCGGTATATGACATATGGGCAAAGGTTGTATCCGCCAGTCTCCCCAGATCATCAGCCGAGATTTTCTTGTACTGACTCTCAAGGAAAGCAAGTTCCTTCCCACCCTTTGAAAGGACTTCCCTGCAAAGAAAACGGAAAAAATCTTCCGCCAGTTTCATATCATCTTCAAGGTCTGCAAACGCCATCTCAGGCTCGATCATCCAGAATTCGGAGAGATGCCGGGTCGTATTCGAGTTTTCAGCCCTGAATGTCGGGCCGAATGTATAGACATTGCCGAGGGACATCGCGAGAAATTCCGCTTCAAGCTGTCCGCTCACGGTCAGATAGGCCCGTTTGCCGAAGAAGTCCTCCGAGAAATCCGCCCTGTCATTCTTCTTCGGGAAGTTCTCAATATCAAGAGAAGTCACGGTAAAAAGTTCACCCGCGCCCTCGCAATCACTCGAAGTGATAATCGGAGTATGCACCCAGACAAACCCCATGCTCCGGAAAAACTCATGGACCGAATCTGCGATAATATTGCGCAATCTGAATATAGCTCCGAAGGTATTTGTCCTTGGCCTGAGATGGCCGATCTCCCGCAGAAATTCAAGGGTATGCCCTTTCTTTTGCAAAGGATATTTTTCAGGATCAGTTTCTCCAAATACTTCGATATCCGATACTTCCATTTCATATTTCTGCCCCTTTGCCGGGGATTCTTTTAATATCCCTTCTACTTTAATAGCTGCTCCGGTATTGCACTGTTGAAGCTTCCGGAAAGCGTTTGTTTCTCCCGGTATAACAAGCTGGAGTGTGTCCTGAGTTGACCCGTCGCTTATCACAAGGAATGCAAATCCCTTTGACTCACGCTTCGTCCTCACCCATCCGCAGACGGTTACCGGCTTCCCGATATATGATTCCGAAAGAACATCTTTTATTAATATCCGTTCCACACTAACCCCCTTGAAAAAATGACAACCAGGCGGACGTCACTTCTTGTCAAACAGCTTCAGATACCGTTCATAGCCTTCCTTTTTAAGGTCTTCTTTGGGTATGAACCGTAGCGCCGCCGAATTCATGCAATAGCGAAGTCCTGTCGGCTTTGGCCCATCGTTGAATAGATGGCCCAAATGAGAATCACCTTGTTTGCTTTTCACCTCGGTGCGCTTTGTGAAGAAACTCGAGTCATCCCTTAAAACAATATTATCCGTTTCAAGCGGCTTGGTGAAGCTCGGCCACCCGGTGCCTGAATCGTATTTGTCGAGAGAACTGAAGAGAGGCTCAGCGGAGACGATATCGACGTAGATACCCTCCTTCTTATTGTCCCAGTATTCATTCCTGAAAGCCGGTTCAGTGCCGTTTTCCCTGACCACTTTATACTGGAGAGGAGTCAGTGTTTTACTCAACGATGCATTGTTCGGTTTGGCGAATGTTCCCTTATTCTTTATATCCGTATCGGCAACCTTTTTTTCCATAACACCACCGCCTTTCTGACAGCCTGCCGCAATAAATATCAGCATAATTATTATAAGATATTTTTTCATTCTTATACCTCCAACTAAAAGATAGCAGATAACACGGCTTTCCGCAATTAGATATCCCTTCAACATAGAAAAAGCGGTTAACCACGGAGACACGGAGTTGAAAAGCATGAGAAAAGGCCGTTATGAATCCTTCACCTTGGTTGTGAAACAAAATTAAAAGTCTTTCGTATTTAAGTTGAAACAACATGGATCCCCGGGTCAAGCCCGAGGATGACAATCTTAAATGGTTGTTTTTGTTTGTCATTCGCTTAAGGCGTCTACTGTTGGCCCGCAGGTCTTAAGCGGGAATCCATTAGTCTGATGAGCATTTCAACTTTCTTACGAATGAACCAAAATTAATCGACAACACATTGTTTTCTCTGTGTCTCTGTGCCTCTGTGGTAAATAAACTGCCGTTTTTAGGTTTGATCTGCAGGATCAACAAAGTGCCGATAATCCGGAAGGGATGTATAATATAGAAATGTACATTGTTGCAATTGACGATCTTGGAGAGGATAGGGAGGGGATTGCCCGCGCACTTTCGGGAGCGTTGGGAACGATTTTTTATGATGCGCTTATCCGTGTACGCGTTCCCGGGGAAGGCCCTCTGATAGTTGCGGCGTATGCGGAGAAAAATATCGCTCTGGAAAAAACGGAAAAGCTTCGCGCCGCAGGATTTCAGACTCTTGTCCTGGGACAGGATGAGGTCGAAACTGACGGGCAGAGTACCATCGTCCGCAAGTTCCTCTTTGGCGCCGGTGAGCTTGAAATAGAAGCAAGGACAGGGGACGCAGTGAGGATAGAGTATGGCCTTATCGATACAATCATCCGCGGTACCCGGATCGTGCAGACAACGGAAACGAAAACGGTGAAGGAGCAAAAGTTTGCCGCAGGTCGGGCCATTCTTACGGGCGGCCTGATGATAACAAAGTCAGTAACGGTCACTCATCAGAGCAGTACGGAGGTGCGTGAAGGATTCATTTACCTTTACCCCGGCAACCGGCGTCCTCTCGTCTTTCTTGAATCCGCATTGCTTTACGATTCCCTTGGCCCCGCGCTCCAGCCTACCCGCGCCGCAAACTTTGCTTTTGTCCTTGAGGAACTGAAGCGGAGATGCCCCGGTGCCGCGTATGATGACCGCCTCCTGAGCAAGGCAGGGCAAGCCCGTCTGCTTGGACCGATGTTTGAACCCGAGAGGCATCTGGACATCGCCATTTCGCTTTTGTCGCGATCACTCCGGACACAAGACAAATAAGCCACAAGTGATTTCTCCGGGGAGAGCTTCCTGTGGCTGAAGAGTGTTATGAGGCGTTTCTCTTATGCAGGTTATGCCGCTTTTTTGCTGTTCATGCTTTTTGTGCTGTAAACGATACTTGAATGTTTTGTTTTTGACGTCGGGATTGCCGCGATTTCCGTGCATAACTGACAGGTATCATCTACGTTGTTTTCAGCTCTTTTTCTGCAAAAATCGGGATTACTAAACTTGCATTCGTATTTTGTGCATAGAAATCCCGCCGCTGTTTTTTCTCTAAATTTGTGCGCCATAGTCTCCTTTCTTTGCATACCGCTTTTTACTTTTTTATATAATAACATTTTTTTGTTATACTTTTTCTTATGAAGAACCCGGAGATTGCAGGGGTATTTAATGACATTGCCGACCTGCTCGAAATTAAGGGTGAGAACCCTTTCAGGATAAGGGCATACAGACGTGCGGCATTGAACATAGAGGGCCTTCCAAAGGATGTGGCCGTAATCTCAAAAGGCGAACTTATGAAGGTCCCGGGTATCGGACGGGACCTTGCCGGCAAGATAGAAGAATATGTGAAAACCGGAAGCATTCATGCCTATGAAGACCTGAAAAAGGAAATACCCGGAGGTCTCAGCGCCATGCTGTCCGTTCCAGGTCTCGGCCCCAAGACCGCAAAGCTGCTTTTCGATAAACTGAAGATCAAGAACATTGAAGAACTCGAACGCTATGCCCGGGAGCATAAGCTCAGCGGTCTGCCGGGTATCAAGGATAAAACGGAAGAGCATATCCTCAAAGGGATAGAGATGCTTAATCGCGGTATGGAGAGGCAGCCGCTTGGAAAGGCGCTTCCAATAGCGAACGATATTCTCGAACACCTTTGGGAAAAGGCCCCGGTTAATAATCTGCATATAGCAGGAAGCATCAGGAGATGGAAAGATACTATTAAAGATATCGATATCCTTGCCACGTCAAAAGATCCGCAATCCGTCATGAACGCCTTTGTGCATCTGCCCCATGTAAAGGAAGTCCTTATGCACGGCCCGACAAAATCGGTCGTCGTTATCCATGACGGACTTCAGGTCGACCTTAGGGTTGTCGGGGAAGAGAGCTTTGGAGCGGCCCTGGCATATTTTACGGGAAGCAAGGCCCACAACATACGATTACGGGAAATGGCTGTCAAGGCAGGGCTGAAGATGAACGAGTACGGCATATTCAGAGAAAAGGACGATAGGAAGCTCGGCGGCGAAAAAGAAGAGGATATATACGCCATACTCGGACTTCCTTATATCCCGCCCGAGTTGCGGGAAGATTCAGGCGAGATTGAAGCGGCCATCGAAAATAGATTGCCGCATCTCATTGAACTGCAGGATATAAAAGGCGACCTTCATGTCCATACCAAAAGAAGCGACGGCAGCCATGATTTTGACGAACTCATCGAGGCAGCCGGGAAGCTTGGCTATAAATATATAGCGATCACTGACCATTCAAAGGGCCTTGGCATTGCACACGGCCTCAGTGAGGACAGGCTTTTAGAAGAAAAGCAGGAAATAGATGCGCTTAATAAAAAGCTGAAGGGATTCAGACTGCTTTCAGGCGTCGAGGTAGATATCAGGAGCGACGGCCGGATGGATTTTTCCGACGAAATCCTGAAACGGTTGGATATCGTCGTAGCGTCCATCCATTCGGGGTTCAGACAAAGCAAAGAGCAACTCACCGGGAGACTTGTATCTGCAATGAAAAACCCTTACGTCTCGATCATCGCACATCCTACAGGCAGACTGATCGGTGAAAGAGACCCATATGAGGTTGATATGCAGGAAATCCTCACAACCGCTAAAGAGACAAAAACAGCCCTGGAAATAAACGCCTATCCGCTGAGGCTGGACCTCGCCGACGTTCATGTGAAGGCGGCAAAAGAAATGGGCGTCCAGATTGCCATAAGCACCGATACCCATATCATAAGCCAGTTTGCCTATATGTCCTACGGGGTTTCGATTGCCCGAAGGGGCTGGCTTGAAAAGACGGATGTTCTAAATACGATGATCTATGCTTCACTGATGAAGGCGTTAAAGAAACGGATTTCATAGCGAGTTGTATGTCTTATGAACCTAAAAACAGCAGTTCATTTACCACAGAGATACAGAGGCACAGAGAAAACAATGGGTTGTCGAATAATTTTGTTTCACCGCCAAGGTGAAGGATACATACCGGCCTTTTCTCTTACTTTTCAACTCTGTGCCTCCGTGTCTCTGTGGTTAACTGCTTTTTCTATGATGGAATGTTATTAGCATTAGACAATTGCATGATATTTTGCGATAATTGTTCATAATGAAAAAAGATATTATCGTTTATGGAAGAGACAGAGGTGTTCAGGATTTTCTGAAGGACTTTTTTAAGAATAGAAAGGATTATTCAGCCCGCTTTATTCAAAACAGGAATATTTTAAAGAAGGAATTGGGGAAAAAGCCCGACGCCCTTCTTATAGACAGCCCGGACGGCCTTGAAGAGACTGAAGATTTAACTATCACCGTTCCCGTAATAGCCCTGATCTCCAGGGAGGTTACCAAAGGGATTCGCTCGGTCATCAAATCGGATGTGGAATGCTACCTTCTCAGCCCGTTCCTCAAAGATGAACTTGAAAGCAAACTCAAAGTTGTCACAAGAGGCAAAAGCTGGCTGGAAAGCCTTTATATGGAGGGGAAAAACCTCCATGTTATTGTCGAACTGTCTTACCTTTTTTCGTCAACGCTGAATCCGAGAGAAGTTCTATTTCTTGTTGTAAAAAAGCTTGCAGAGATCATCAAAGCAAACAGATGTTCCATTTTGAGTATAAATCCCGATAACCGGCGATATGCAGAGGTAATCTCAACATTTGAAGACCCTGATATTGTCGATTTGAAGATTGATCTTCAGAAATATCCCGAGATCAGAAAGGCTTTAACCTCTAAAAAAACGATCATTATAAAAGACGCACAGAAAGACCCTCTCATGAAAGATGTTTGGGAAATCATAGCTCCTATCGGTATCCGCTCTATTGTTGTAATACCTGTCATCTTCCGCGATGAAGTTATCGGGACCTTGCTGCTCAGGACGTCAAGGAAGAGGCGTTCCTTTACAAAAAGAGAGATAGACCTCTGCATCGCTCTTGCTAATGCCTCTGCAAATGCCCTCTATAATGCCCTGCTCCACGAAAAACTGAGCAGGGAGAAGACGCGGCTCGAAAGGTTTGCCATCACCGATTATCTCACGGGAATCTATAACATACGGTATTTCTATAATAGGATCGAGGAAGAGTTCAGCCGGGCGGTCAGATACCGCCTGCCTTTAAGCTGTATTATGTTCGATATAGATCATTTCAAGAAAGTAAACGACAACTTCGGTCACAGGGTCGGCGATATCATCCTGAGAGAATTTGCCCAGTTGCTGAAGATGCATACGAGAAGATCGGATGTCTTTGCAAGGTATGGAGGCGAAGAATTTATACTGCTTCTGCCCCAGACTCAGGTAAAAGGAGCGATTGCCGAAGCCGAGCGTATCAGAAATGCGGTAAAGGAACATCAGTTTAACGCAATCCGGAAGAAGATCGATATTGCAGTCAGCATCGGCATCGCCTGCCGCCCCCATAAAAAGATAAAGAATTATGACGACCTTATAAATCTTGCCGACAATGCCATGTTCGATGCCAAGAAAAAAGGACGCGACCGGATCGTTGTGAGCCCGTCCCGATAATCAAATAATCAATAACCAATTATCAATGCAAAATTATCGTTGCCGCTAAAAACAACTCATCAGTTGTTTTGCAACATTTAGCCGGGATTATTCATGAATTTTTCTGATTGAACCGAGGATAGAGTATTTTCGCTTTCTCCTCGGCGAATCCGCCTGAGGCGGACATTCACGGTCGTTCCTCCCTGCGAGGCTTTTGCCTCTCTATTTTCACATATACCCTATCCTCAGTTGCTGTTGCCAATTTTATGAATAATCGGGGTTAGGACAATTTTTGCAATAAAACGGGATGAAGCTTAAAATAGGATATGGATATAATCACCTCGCATATCAACGCCGACTTTGATTCTCTTGCGTCAATGGTTGCCGCAAAAAAACTGTATCCCGATGCGGAGATAGTATTCCCGGGCTCGCAGGAAAAGAAGCTGAGGGATTTCCTTGAGGCGTTTCAGCCGGTAAAGATAAAGCGTATAAAGGACATAGATCTTTCCATGGTTACACGACTGATCCTTGTGGACACGAAAATACCGGGCAGGATCGGTCCCCTTGCGGAACTGCTTGAAAACAGGCAGTTGAAAATCCATATCTATGACCATCATCCTTTCACCAAAGGCGATATCCGGGGCGAAGTGGAAAAGATCGAGCAGGTAGGGGCAACGGCAACTATCTTTACGGAAATATTGAAGAACAGAAGGTTGCCTCCTACGCCTATGGAGGCGACTATCCTTGCACTCGGCATTTACGAAGAGACAGGCTCTATGCTGTTTCCTTCAACAACGGAAAGAGACCTCCTTGCAGCCGCATATCTCCTGAAAAGAGGGGCAAACCTTAATATTACTTCCAGCTTTTTGAAGATGGAACTGAGTATAGAAGAACTTGATATTCTTAATGAACTTGTCCGGTCATCCAGGGACTTTGTTTTGCAGGGGATACGGATAAAGATAGCAAAGGCCATCCGTGAACAATATGTCGGCGACGCCGCACATCTTGCCCACAGAATGATGGACATGGAAGATATAGACGCCGTGTTTGTTGTGCTCGGCATGGAGGGTAAAATCCTTTTGGTCGCCCGCTGCAAGGCCCCTGAACTGAATGTCGCAAAAGTTATGTCGGAATTCGGGGGCGGCGGGCATTCTACGGCGGCATCTGCAACGGTGAAAGAAGCCTCGCTTGAGGTGATCGAAGAAAGGCTGCTGGAGATAATCAAGACAAATGTTAAACCCGGCAAAACGGCTTCCGATATAATGACCCGTCCGGTTATCAGCATCCGGTATGATATGCCGATAAAAGAGGCCGAGACGATGATGACACGGTACGGGGTGAATGTTTTGCCCGTGCTCAAAGAAGGACTGTACATCGGACTGATGTCTCGTGAGGTTGTTGAAAAGGCCCTGTTCCACGGTTTCGGAAAAAGCAGGGCAATAGACTTTTCTACGACGGATGCAATGACGGCGGGTCCGAATACCCCGATCAGAGAGCTTGAGACATTGATGATCGAACAGAACCAGAGGTTCATGCCTGTCGTTGAGAACGACAAGATCATCGGCGCAATAACGAGGACCGATCTTCTGCGCACCCTTTATGAAGAGTTCCTCAGACGCAGGAAGATAGAAGAAACTATAACAAGAGAGAAACCGACCATGGGGAGAAATCTCTCTTCCTGGTTTAAGGAAAAATTCCCCGCCGGCATCTATGAGCTTCTGAGACTCTCCGGAGATGTGGCCGAAGGATTAGGCTACGCCGCATATCTTGTAGGCGGTTCGGTCAGGGACCTACTGAGAGGAGAGGAAAATCTTGACCTTGATATAGTCATCGAAGGCGACGGGATTGCCTTTGCGCGGGTCCTGGGAGAAAAGCTCGGCGCAAAGGTGAGGACACATCAGAAATTTGCAACGGCGCAGATTTTTGTCGGTTCCCTGAAGCTTGATGTTGCGACGGCCAGAACGGAATATTATGAATCGCCTGCAGCGCTCCCGAAGGTTGAAACGTCGTCAATAAAAAGGGACTTGTACCGCCGGGACTTTACGATAAATACCCTTGCGGTAAAACTGAATTCCCGGGACTTCGGCATCCTGATCGATTTTTTCGGGGGACAGAGAGACCTGAGGGAAAAAGCTATCAGAGTCCTTCACAACCTCAGTTTTGTCGAAGACCCCACAAGGGCCTTCAGGGCTGTAAGGTTTGCAGAGAGGTTCGGGTTCAAGATCAGCAGGCATACGGAGAATCTCATCAAATCCACCCTGGAAATGAATCTCTTCGATATGCTTTCCGGACCGAGGCTGTTCGAAGAACTCCGTCTTTCGTTTGATGAAACCGAGCCGATAAAGACGCTTAAAAAACTTTCGGATTACGGTCTTTTGAAGGTCATCCATAACAGACTGCTCTTCACCGAAGAGCTTGAAGCAACTCTCGAATCGCTCAGGGAGACTCTTTCGTGGTTCAACCTCCTCTTTCTTGAAGAGAAGACGGAGAAGGGGATCCTTTATGTCATGGCCTTACTTTCGGGTTTAAAGGAGGAGGAGATAAAGGCTGCCGTTGAAAGACTGGCGCCGCCGCCCAAGGTGAGAGATATGATAATCAAAGGCATATTCCAGGCGAGGACGCTCCTGAGAAAATTTCCCGTCGACGACCCTGTAGAGATATATAAACAATTCGGCAATCTCACACTCGAGGTAATTCTTTTTCTGATGGCATTGAGCAAAGACAGGCAGAAGCAGAAGGTGATATCCCGCTATCTCACGGAGTTGAGAGATGTAAAACCGGTCCTTAAGGGGAATGACCTGAAAAAGATGGGCATAGAGCCGGGGCCCGTATATACAAGAATTTTAACGGAGCTCCTTGAAGAAAAATTAAGGGGCCGCCTGGCGTCCCGTGGAGATGAAGAGAACTTTGTAAAGAATTTTATTCGGGAATGAGGCAAGGGAAGCCATGCTGAAAAACCCTTGTAAGGCAAAAAAATATTATTTGCGATATACATGAATAGTAATTGCCGCTACTTGACCTGTCTGATAACGTCATTTGAAATGTTGACTATTTCAACTAATAAACGTCCTCCAAAGTGATCGATAGGCGCGGACTTCAGCCACAAGTCCGCTTTTCAGAGGAGCCCAATACTTAACGATTATTGATAAAAAGATTCATTTACCAAATTATTCGGTTCACCTCTATGCATCTCTATGCGATCCTGCAGGACCTTGTGGATATATTTGCCCGGAAGATGCAGCAAAAAGCGCGCTTTGTGAAAGCTCTGCATGTCAGATCTTGCCACCGTCTTCCTTCTATAACGCGTATCGGCAAGTATGTGAAAACTCAGATCGCTTCGAAGGCCAGCGATCTTCGAACCAGAGCTGATGATAATATTCTTACGGCAAGACAGGCTCGAACTTGTAGCCGACGCCGTAGACTGAATGGATGAGCTTCGCTTCAGGGTCCACGTTTTCGATCTTCCTCCGCAATTTCTTTATGTGGCTGTCGATGGTGCGGTCGGTAACGAAACGTTCGTCGGAGTATATATTATTCATAAGTTGCTGACGCCCATAAATGCGTCCCGGGCTGGCGACCAAGAAATGTAGCAACTTGAACTCTACTGCGGTAAGTTCAAGTTCATGGCCTCTCAGCGTAGCCTGATAACGTTGCTCATCAAGAACCAGCCCAGGCGCCTGAATCGTTTTCCCGTCATGTGTTCGGCGCAAGACAGCTTTAACCCGTGCGATCACTTCGCGGGGACTGAACGGCTTGCAGATGTAATCATCCGCACCGAGTTCGAGTCCGAGCAGGCGGTCGATTTCTTCAATCCGGGCAGTTACCATGATAATCGGCACGCGGGAGAAAGTGTGGATATCTTTGCAGACCTCCATGCCATCACGTCCGGGCAGCATCAGGTCGAGGAGTACCAGATCCGGTTTATTGGCCCGAATCCAGGGCACAACTTCAGTGCCGTTCCCGAGACAAAACGGTTCAAACCCGGATGCCTTCAGATAATCGACAAGCAGATTCGCCAGCTTCGGTTCATCTTCAACAACAAGGATATTTCCGCTCATGAGCAACCGCCTGTAGCCGGAAGGTTAACCCTGATCAGCACTCCTCCCAACGGTGATGGGTGTGCCGTGATGGTCCCGGCGTGGGCCTCGACAATGTTCCTGCAGATTGCCAGGCCGAGCCCTGCCCCGCCTGATGAGCGGTTTCGGGACCCCTCAACCCGATAGAGTCTGTCGAAGAGTCTGTCCAGTTCGTCCTCCGGAACTCCGGGCGAGGAATCCTGGAATTCAAGCGCAGCCTGGTTGTTGCTGCATGCCAGACGGATGACGAGTTCTCCTCCGGTGTCAGTGTATTTCAAGGAATTGTCTATCAGGTTTGTAAGGAGTTGCTGTAAACGCTCTCTATCAGCGAACACGGTGATCTCAGATTCATTTGAAATGTCTGAGCTGAGCTTGATCCCCTTGCGGGTAAATTCCGCACGGTAAGGTTCTATGGAATTTCTGAGAACCTCAGCCAGATCGAGATCTTCTTTATGGTAGGTCAGCGTGCCGAGGTCAGAGAGCGCTAACTGGTAAAGGTCGTCGACTAAACGATGCAACCGAAGCGCTTCTGCGTGGAGAGAGCGCACAGCTTCAGGAGTGGTATCGCGGATTCCGTCCAGGAGGGCCTCAATCTCACCACGCAACACGGCCAGAGGAGTCCGCAGTTCATGAGAGATGTCGGCAACCCACTGGCGGCGCGCCTTCTCGTTCTTCTCGAGAGTCAGTGCCATTGCGTTGAAGTCACGGGCCAGCTGCCCCAATTCGTCAGATGAGGATATGGGGACACGAATAGTATACTTCCCTGAAGCAAGATCACGGGTTGCCGTAGCCATTGCCCTGATCGGCCGGACGAGGCGGTTTGCGAGGGGGACAGAGAATATCACAACTATCAACACCATTCCAAGTGCAGCCAAGATGAGGGCCGACTTCTGCTGACTGAGAAATTGAACCTGCGGGGGGTTCAGGAATTGCCTTGGCGGAAGGAGCCCGACATAACCCACGGTCTCGTTATTATGCACGATTGGTTTGAAGTTCACATCCTGCGCTTCTGCGATATTTCCAAAGAGCGGTTTCCGCTCTGCATCCAAAACAATGAGTGGGAATCTCGGTCTATGTGCGCCTTCCGGCGGCGGGGGAGGAACATCACTCTTATCGAATTCATGCAACCTCCCTGATGTTATATCGGCAGGTGTTGCATGCAGCAGCCGTTCTATCAGAAATCCCGGGTTATCCCGTAAAAATTTCCAGTTCCCGTGTTCGGCATAGGCCTGTTCCAAGCTTCCAGCCATCTGTTCCAGTCTTCCCTGGTCCAGAGAGTTGAGATACTGGAGAAACCCCCTGTTGATGCTCCACTGCATGATGAGGAACATGCACAGGAGCGCCACACAGGTGGCGGCGAGGATAGAGAGAAACAGCCTATGCGTAATACTGATCTTCATTATCTTTACTTTACAAGTTTTACCAATCAGTCATTTGTTCTCTTATTTTATAACGCTTTGCAACGAATAAGCACTATCATTCGTGTTCTCCTTAATATTTCCTCATTTCTTCCATATTTCTTCCATATTTGCTTGTTATATTTAATTAAATTCGTCAAAACGGAAATCCGGAATGCCGAACATTAAGAAATAATGGAGGGTATCATGAAAAACAAATTAAAGATTGGATGGATCATCATCTTGATTACAGCTATGCTGGCGTCTTGCGGAGGAGTAGGAGAAACAGACAGTTCCGATGCTACTGTTACAACTCTGGCGGGTACAGCAGGGTCGTACGGGTCCGATGACGGGACCGGAACAGCGGCGCTCTTCAATAGTCCCTCCGGCATCACCACGGATGGGACCAACCTTTATCTCGCGGATTCCGGCAATAACACCATTCGGAAGATTGTCATCTCCACAAAAAAGGTTTCTATCTTCGCAGGCAGTACAGACGGGGATTCCGGGTCCGATGATGGTATCGGAACAACTGCACGCTTTAATAATCCATTAGGCATCACCACAGATGGGGCCAATCTTTATGTCGCGGATTATAGTAACCATACTATTCGGAAAATCGTCATTGCCTCAAGAATGGTTACAACTTTAGCAGGTACGGCAGGGTCTTATGGGTCCGATGATGGGACCGGGACAGCAGCAAGCTTCTTCAACCCCTTCTGTATCACCACAGATGGAACCAATCTTTATGTCGCGGATTATGGTAACCATACTATTCGGAAAATCGTCATCGCTTCAGGAGAAGTTACGACCCTGGCAGGTACGACAGGGTCGTATGGGTCCGATGATGGGGCCGGAACAGCGGCGAGCTTCTACTACCCTGCCGGCATCACCACGGATGGGACCGACCTTTATGTCGCGGATACAGGTAACCATATTATCCGGAAGATCGTCATTGCCACAGGAGAGGTTACGACTCTGGCGGGTACGGCAGGGTCGTACGGATCCGCCAATGGGACCGGAACAGCAGCGCGCTTCAATAACCCCTTCGGTATCACAATGTATAAAACCAATCTTTATGCTGCGGATACCGGCAACAGTACCATTCGGAAGATCGTCATTGCCACAGGAAAGGTCACTACCTTGGCAGGTTCGGCAGAGTATTACGGGTCGACCGATGGGACCGGAACAGCAGCGCGCTTCAATAACCCCTTTGGTATCATCATGGATGAAAACAACCTATATGTTGCGGATACCGGTAACAATACCATTCGAAAGATACATTGGGACTAAGGATTACACATCTGTGAGAGCAGGAATGGTCGATCTACCACCGTTTTGAACGGGGTAACTCTTTATTTGATGCTAAGAAAAACCCTATAAGTATAGCCCACAAAGAGGGAAAGAAGGTGATAACATGAACAGGCACATAATCAATACAATAGCGGGTGTCCTTTTGCTCATTGGGAGTGCTTCTGCAGCAGTATGGGCGATGGATGGATCTCCGGACAGCGGAAGACACATGGGGCCTCCTCCGGAAGCTATTGAGGCTTGCAAAGTCAAGAGCGAAGGAGCCGCTGTCGAGTTCACCGGTCCTCGCGGAGAAAAGATCAAGGCTACCTGCAAGCAGATAGACGGCTGGCTGGTAGCGGTGCCCGAAGGTGGTTTCCGCGGCCCGAAAGCGCCACCACCCGGCGGGGAGTAGGCAGTAGGGAACCGCACATGAACGAACTAACAAAGGAAAGGAGAAAACACTCTTTGCACGTAAGCGGGTGACGGTCATCAAGTGCGAGGCGCTGCAGTGTCCCGAAGGGACATTGGGGCAGCCCTGCACCTGATAAACGGGTGAAAGAAGCGATAACCCCGCATCAGGGAAATAAATCAGAAAGAAAAGGAGGTTTATATGAAAAGATTATTGGTTGGTCTGTTCTTAGGTCTTCTGTCAATGATCTTTTTATCACACAATTCTTATGCTGAGACGCGCGGTCCGATTGGTGACACTGGAAGAGGTTGCCAGGACGAAGGCATGCACATGGTGCCGCCGCCGATGAGGCTTCATGGCATGGAAATAGAAGGGATTCCGGGGGCTGATCATCTCATATGGGAGCATCTCATGGGACTTGGACTTGACGAGAAGCAGAGAGAAGCGATAAAGGAGATCAAAAGCAGGGTAATAAAAGAGGCGATTAGGAAGAGAGCAGATGAGCGTATTGCCGGTATCGAATTGAAAGACCTCCTCGATAAAGACCCTGTCGACATGAAGGCGGTTGAGGCAAAACTTAAGCAGATAGAGACAATAAAGAGTGAAATGCACCTTTCTCTCATCGGGGCGAGGGAGGAGATTAAATCAAAACTGACCCCCGATCAGAGGAAGAAATTCCAAGAGATGCAGGAGATGGATCCCAACATGGGTCCTCCGACGTTGGGAGGAATGATGCGCGGTGGTGGTATGAGAATGATGCCTCCGCCCCCTTGCGAGAACAAAATGGAGATGCAACGGGACATGGAGCATATACCCCCCATAAAGCGAAATAAACGCACCTGAGAAGGTGCCAAAGGATTTTTATGGCGATTCTTCTTGTCGTAGATGATGATCCTTTACAGAGAAATATCCTCAAAGTAATCCTTTCTGATGAAGGATACGAGACACATGTTGCCTCATCAGGTGACGAGGCATTGAGAATTGCGAAGACATTAGAGCCTGACGTGGTCTTGACCGATCTTTGGATGGGTGATATGGATGGCATGGAACTTATGAAAAAACTAAGATCCCAAGTATATACTCCTGAGATAATTATCATGTCTGCCTTTGGAGGTATTCTCCCGATAATGGAAGCAGTCGGAAAAGGAGAATGCAGGTACATCGAAAAACCTCTCGAAAAAGATAATATTTTGTTGAGTATAAAGCAGGCTTTGGAGCGGCATCGAAAAATCTCTAAGTCGGAAGATTTAAAGGATTGAGCTTCCACCCGGGGCGCCTGGACTATATCCCCCCCCATTTCCCGCCATTATAGTCCGGGCCCCTTTCCCATAAAGGCAGACAAGAAGGAGGTGCTTGTTTAATGAATAATCTAAACATGATGAATCGAAATATAATAGTTGCCTTATTAACATTGGTCCCACTTATTTGCATGACTTCAGGCAATATTTCCGCTCAAGATACATGTGCGAAAACTATGGGGAAACCTGTACAATTCGTATCTCTGGAAGGCGCCTTTCCCCAGCCAAACGCCGGTTCGGCCCGTGACGCCGAAGAAACTCTGTCGGGTGCTATGCTGTCAGCGAAAACATGTTATGATTCAGGTGTCAAGTATTTAGAAAAAAAAGAATACGACCTTGCCATCTCGGAATTTAACAAAGCTTTGGAGATCTATCCTGTGTCGGCAGCGACATACAATAATCGTGGCTTTGCCTATGCTAAAAAAGGCCGGTATGACCTTGCCATTTCAGACTTCACAAAGGCCTTGAAGATAGAGCCCAATGGTCCTCAACCATACTACAACCGTGGGATTACATATGTAATCAAAGGTCAATTTGACATAGCTCTTTTGGATTTGAATAAGTGTCTGAATCTTGACCCGATCAATGCCGCTGCATACGATGCCCGGGGCAGTGTTCTTGCAGGTTTGGCATGTTCGGACTGGGGGAAAGCCTGTCAACTTGGGAATTGCGACCATTTAAAGGAAGCGGCAAGAGCAGGACTCTGCACTAAAGAATGAAAGAATAACTCTATCACCGAAAAAGTCTTTAAGTCTACTATAGGAAAAAGCGCAATAAAAAAGTGTCCTTGTATACGGATTCAATGATTAAGACAATCCCGAGCCTAATTGTTTTATCTCTGACAGTAAGCAGGACATCAAGTGATTTCAGTTCCCGGATCTCTTCAATAAGTTTTCTCGGTGCCGTCCCCAATCCGGATGCCTTCATCCATTTAATAATCAACGATTTAAATAAGATGATGACAATATCTTTACGATGATTCCGGTTCAAATTTGTAATAGACGCCATAGATGAATGTATGAGCTTTGTTTCAGGATACGCAGCTTCGATCTTTATTCGTAATTTATTAATGTCGGACTTGACTTTTTAAAATACTCATTTTCAAATTACATTTGAATTATAGACAAGAAATGCCCTTTAGAGACAATATGAAGACACCAAGAAAATGTACTGAAAAAACCTGCAAAAATCTGTTGTCTGCCGCAGTCGATGTGTTCGCGGAGAAAGGCTACCGGGATGCTACTATCGCGGAAATCTCCGGGAGAGCCAAGGCAAACATTGCAGCCGTTAATTACCATTTCGGTGACAAAGAAACTCTTTACAGAGAAGCATGGCGATATGCCTTCTCTGAATCCATTAAAGTCCATCCATCGAATGCCGGCGTTAGTGATGCTTCACCACCGGAAGAACGCCTGAAAGGACAAATAATGGCCCTTTTGCATCGGGTCAACGACAAAAAGAACAAAGAGTTTCTGATCGTGCTAAAAGAATTTGCAAATCCGACAGGGCTCTTGGATGAGATCATGCGAGAGATGCTCTTTCCTCTGCAAAAGAGGATGCAAGATTCAATCCGTGAGTTACTATGTCTACAGGCCTCGGACATGCAGATTCAGTTCTGTGAGATAAGCATCATCAGCCAGTGTATTAATCCGATGGTCTTGAGAAGGGGAGATGATACGGATATGCCATCAGAAATTAAAAATTTGAAGGCTTATGCTGATCATGTCGTACAATTTTCGCTGGCCGGGATACACAAAATACAAGGGGAGTATAGAAAGAAAACATTTTCAAAACGAAACAAAGTGGAAAGATCTCAAAAAGGAAAACTATGAGTTTACTATATAAAACGAGTTATATTAAGTATCTTTCGCGTCTTTCATGGATCCTATTGGTCCTGATCATGACTGGATGCGTAACTGTGGGACCGGATTATGTCAGGCCTGACACGTCGTTATCCAAAACATGGCACAGCGAACTAAAAGGTGGACTAATCGCCGGGGACATGAATCCCCAGACGTTGGCGACATGGTGGTCCACGCTCAACGACCCGGAACTCTCCTATCTGATCGATCGTGCCGTGTCGGGCAACCTCGACCTGAAGAAGGCGCGGGCTCGGATTCGTGAGGCTCGCGCCCGCCGGGGCATAGCCAAGGCCGGTCTATTCCCAACCTTCGATGCCGCAGGCTCTGCAACCCGGAGTTACAGCAGCAAAGATAGCGGGACAGACAAGACCAGCGAAACCAGCAACCTTTATTCCGCAAGCTTCGACGCAGGCTGGGAAGTTGACATCTTTGGCGGTGTTCGCCGCTCCGTAGAGGCTGCTGAGGCAGATATCGGAGCCAGTCAAGAGGATTTAAGGGATGTACTCGTCTCCCTCCTCGCTGAAGTAGCAGTAAACTACATTGATCTCAGAACATTTCAGTCACGCTTGGCCATTGCTGAACTCAATATAGAAGCACAAAACGAAACCTACCAGTTGACCTTATGGCGAAATCAGGCAGGGTTGAGTGATGAACTATCAGTACAGCAGGCACGCTATAACCTTGAGAACACTCGAGCCCAGTTGCCAACCCTGCGCACAGGGAAAGAAGAGGCAATGAATCGTATTGCTGTTTTACTGGGAGAACAACCTGGAAAGGTCCATAGTCAGCTGGAACAGCGAGTGTCAATGCCGGTCATTCCCCTTAAGCTCGCGATAGGCATACCGGCCAATGTTCTTAGAAACCGGCCGGATGTGCGAAGGGCCGAGCGCGAATTGGCAGCTCAATCAGCGAGGATCGGCGTGGCCACTGCAGACCTCTACCCCAAGTTGACCTTAAGCGGATCCATCGGGTTCGAAACACTGAAAATGGGTACTTCACCCACCTCGCAAGCGTGGTCATTCAACGTTGGACCCGGAATCACGTGGGCTATCTTCAGAGCTGGAGCTATTCGTCAAAACATAGAGGTGCAGTCGGCACTTCATGAGCAGGCATTGATTACGTATGAAGCTGCTATCTTCAGCGCACTGGAAGATGTGGAAAACGCTCTCGTGGCCTATGTGGAAGAGCAAAACAGAAGGGATAATCTTCAAGAGGCAGCGCAGGCAGCCCAAAAAGCGGTTGAGCTTGCAAAATACAATTACCAGAGTGGGCTGACTGATTTTAACAATGTGCTGGAGGCGCAGCGCTCACTGCTCACCTTCCAGGATCAACTGGCCCAGAGCAATACGACTGTAACCTCCAACCTGGTCCGTTTGTACAAGGCCCTTGGAGGCGGTTGGAAATCTATGTACCCAGATGAAGAATAATAGTTTTTGAATGGAAAGGAGATATGAAATTGGATAGTAATCCAAAACCTGATATTGCAGAGACACTTGAAATGAATCAATCACATAGGCTTGGCAGGCGGCTGAAGAAATATCTCATTATTGCCTTAGTTGTGATTCTGGCAGTGGCAGCAGTAATCATATGGAAAACGGCGGGCAAGACAACTGCAACTCAATACAAAACCGAGCAAGTCCGGCGCGGAGAACTTACGGTAATCGTAACCGCTACCGGCACCTTGCAGCCGACGAACACGGTAAGCGTTGGCAGCGAATTATCCGGTATAACGAAAAGCGTTGAAGTCAACTACAACGACAGAGTGAAAATAGGCCAGGTTCTGGCCAGGCTGGATACCTCAAAACTCGAAGCACAGTTAACCCAATCCAAAGCAGCATTGGAGTCAGCAAAGGCGAAGGTCTTGCAAACTCAGGCGACTGTTGCAGAAACCA
Organism: Thermodesulfovibrionales bacterium; assembly: GCA_041660325.1. Taxonomy (GTDB): domain Bacteria; phylum Nitrospirota; class Thermodesulfovibrionia; order Thermodesulfovibrionales; family SM23-35; genus DYFC01. The sequence continues at coordinate 23,186 of JBAZWR010000007.1, forward strand.
GGGCCAAGCTCAGCCAATTTCAAAAAGTAAGGGAACTGAGCAACGGTAAAGTCCCCTCGCAGTCGGAGATGGATGCTGCAGAAGCGGCCTTAGAACGGGCAAAGGCAAATGCTGCCAGTGCTGCTGCGGATGTCTCCCAAGCTCAGGCTGCTCTCCAAGCTAATGAGACAGACCTCTCCAAATCGATCATCCGGTCGCCTATTAATGGTGTTGTTCTAACACGCAACATAGAGCCAGGGCAAACCGTGGCCGCGTCCTTTCAAGCCCCTGTGCTGTTCACTCTTGCCGAAGACCTGAAGCAAATGGAACTGCACGTAAATGTAGACGAGGCAGATGTTGGCAAAGTGCAGGTGGGCCAGAAAGCCACGTTTAGCGTTTCTGCTTACCCGAATCGCACTTTTGAGGCACGGATTACTCAAGCCCGCTATGCTTCTACAACAACGTCGGGGGTCGTGACCTACGAAACCGTGCTGAAAGTCGACAACCCGGATTTGTCCCTTCGGCCGGGCATGACAGCCACTGCGGACATAACAGTAAAAAAAGTCGAAAATGCCATCCTGGTACCCAGCGCCGCACTTCGTTTTACCCCGCCCGTACAGGAGGAAGAAAATTCCTCCACTGGGTTGGTTGGTACCCTTCTCCCGCGTCCGCCCAGCGGAACCCAACAGCGCGAAGAGACGACCACCAACGGAAAACAGCAGAAGGTCTGGATATTGAAGAATGGCCAGCTTTCGCCTGTCTCTATCACGGCAGGGGCAACAAGCGGGCTCATGACGGAAATACTGGCCGGAGACATCCAACCCGGGATAGAGGTGGTGGTCGATATTATTACGGAGGCTAAATGAAAACCGGTGGTACTCAACGAAGTGACAGTAAATCGGACCAGCACCTCATCGAATTCAGAGGAGTAACCAAAGTCTACGGTGAAGGGCATGCCTCAATGCAGGCCCTTCGTGGCATCGATTTATGCATCGACGAGGGTGAGTTTGTGGCGATAATGGGGCCGAGCGGATCGGGAAAATCTACGTGCATGAACATCCTCGGGTGCCTCGACACGCCAACCGCCGGGACTTACCTGTTCAGGGATGTCGATGTCAGCCAACTGACCCGCAATCAGCGAGCCCTGCTGCGGCGTTATTATCAGGGGTTCGTATTTCAGGGGTACAACCTCCTGAACCGTACCTCTGCGTTTGAGAACGTAGAGCTCCCTTTAATCTATCGTGGTGCACCCGCACACGAGCGGCGAGAGCAAGCACTTAAAGCTCTGGATACTGTGGGACTCAAGGGATGGGAATCTCATACACCCGGTGAGCTTTCGGGCGGACAGCAACAGAGGGTCGCTATTGCGCGCGCAATCGTCACAGAACCGGCCGTGCTCCTGGCGGACGAACCCACAGGCAACCTGGATACTGCCCGCAGCCGGGAGATCATGGAATTGCTGAATTCGTTGAACATCAACCAGGGGATTACCATTATCATGATTACTCACGAGCTGGATATGGCAGCCTACGCAAAGCACATCATCCATTTTTTGGATGGTCTGGTCTCGTCGGACGAGCAAAACGGGAGGGCCAAATAATGTTGTGGAACACAATATTACTTGCTTTGCGAGAAATCAGGCGCAATATCCTGCGATCATTTCTTACCGTCCTTGGTATCGTCATAGGCGTGGCAGCAGTAATTACGATGGTTACCATCGGCGGAGGCGCCACGGTCCAGATCCAGCAACAGATCGCAAGCATGGGCAGCAACTTGCTCATGATGAGTCCTGGAAAGAGACTAGGTCCCGGTCAGACTACCGGCAACATTCCTTTCAAGGAGAGCGACGCTGATGCTATTGCCAGGGAAATCAGCTTGGTAGCTGCTGTGGCCCCGGTATCATCCCAGTCTATTATGGCCATATTCGGCAATCAGAATTGGACAACTCAGGTGTCCGGAACCAACAATCAATATTTAAAGGTGACAAACAGGTCTATCGGGGCGGGGAGGGAATTCAGCGACAGCGAGTTACGCAGCGGAGCAGCGGTCTGTATTATTGGTGAGACAGTCCGCAAAAAACTGTTCGGCGGGCAAGGGGCTTTAGGGGAAAAAATTCGTCTGCAAAAGCTTTCGTGCGATGTGATAGGTTTGCTGGAAGGAAAAGGCCAGAGTACTATGGGCATGGATCAGGACGATATTGTAGTGATTCCATTGAGTACCTTTCATCGGCGTATCTCAGGCAATCAGGACGTCGGTCTCATTCAGATTTCGGTTCAGCAAGGCACATCAACTGAAAAAGCCCAGAGTGATATTGGAAGATTAATGCGGGAGAGGCGACATCTTTCAGCGAGCGATGATGATAACTTCAACGTGATGGACATGAAGGAGATCACAAAAATGCTCACCGGCACCACTCAATTGCTTACGGCATTGTTGGGAGCGGTTGCGGCAGTCAGCCTCCTTGTCGGCGGCATCGGCATTATGAATATTATGCTTGTATCGGTCACAGAGCGAACCCGTGAGATTGGTGTTAGACTCGCCATCGGCGCTCTTGAGAATGATGTGCTCACGCAATTCCTCGTGGAAGCCGTAGTGCTCTCATCGCTGGGTGGATTGGTCGGCATCGCTCTGGCAACAGCAGCTTCATTTGTCGCAGCTCGACTCATGCAGGTTCCATACATCTTCAATCCCGGCATCAACCTGCTTTCTTTCCTTTTTTCCGCTGCGATTGGGGTAATCTTCGGTTTCTTTCCGGCAAGACGAGCTGCCAGGCTCGACCCTATTGATGCGCTGCGGCACGAGTAGAGGGTAAGAGATATCGGGCGAAGTGTCCTGCTTATCAAATACGCGCTGCAGATGCTCTCTTCACGAGCACTTTTACGAGGATTAATTCATCTTGTTGGATGTGATTATTTGCAGATGAAACTTGCTTTTTCACTGGAAAACTTTTTGTGAAGTATAGGGAGAAAGTGATATAGGTCTTGAATGATACGAAATCTCTCTTACCTTGCTTTGAAAGAGATGTTTGGCTTTAGTTTTATTCAGGTATAACAGCGGCTTACTTCTTGAGCGGTTTCCCGATTCTTCTCTCGATGGACTTTACCTTTTCCTCTATCCTGTTGGGTTTCCCTTTTCTGTCGTCGATGGTTATTTTTGTGACCGCTCTCTCGCCGGTTTTCATGACGGTTGCATGACATTTTTTGATGAGTTTCATAATCTCATTCCATTCGCCTTCGACAACGGTGCCCATAGGGTTGACCTTATAGGCAAGTCCGCTTGCATCGACAATTGTTAATACCTCTGCAAGCCTGTTGCCGAGGCTGCTGCCGACGCCTATCGGTATAATGCTGAATTCAACTAACATAAATGACCCCTTTTTTGTGCCTTATGCAAGTTCCGGGAATAGCTCACAGGTTATTAAGAAAAAGAGTAAAGGGGCAATATAATATTGCCCCTTTTATATAATAGAACAAAGATATCGTTTTATTTTATGAAGTCTTTGAGTGACTTGCCTGCCGTGAACTTGGGTACCTTGGCGGCGGGAATAGTAATAACGTCACCAGTTCTCGGATTGCGGCCCTTCCTGGATTTTCTTTTCGAGACGGAGAAGGTCCCGAAGCCGACGAGAGTAACCTTCTGCCCTTTTTTCATTGCTGCCTTGACCGAGTTTAGCGTGGTATCCAGCGCCCTTGTAGCATCCGCCTTGCTCAATCCTGTGCCAGATGCGATCTTGTCGATTAACTCCGCTTTTGTCATCTGATCAACCCCCCTTTCATTACTTGGAATTTTAAGATTAAAAATAATTCTGTGATAACAGTATCAAGGAAGAAATCCTTTTGTCAAGCCAAAAATGAAGGCATTATCTTAGAAAAAATAATGCCAGACAACGTTTCGCACTGCATCTTTTTTTGTTCTTTCTTATAAGAAATAACCGTGCATGAGAAGGCAAATTCCGTATCGCATTTATTTAGAGAATCCGCTCTTTAAGAAACAACATATAGTAGTCACACTGCTAATGGTATACATAATATAGAAATAAAAATATTTTTCTTGACTTTCGCTTCCCCTCAAATTATCATTTAGTGGAAGGAAGTGGAAGGAAGTGGAGGGAAAAGTGCCATCTTTCTCTGGCAAATATTATTACACAATCGATCCGAAGGGGAGAATCATTATCCCCGCTCCTTTCAGAGAGATCATTTCAAGTAATTATAGCACGAAGCTATATGTTACGAATGCTCCTTTTGACAAGTGTCTTTATATCTATCCGATGGAGGAGTGGAGCAGACACCTTGAAAAAATAAGGACAAAACCAAGGTCCGATGAGGCAATCCGGTATTATCTGAGAAGGGTTATTGCATCCGCAGTCGAAATAGAGATGGATAAACAGGGCCGGATTCTTATCCCGGCTTCTCTGAGAGAGGATGCAAATCTAAATGCAAATGTTGTAATGGCGGGTCAGATCGAAAAGATTGAACTGTGGGACAGAAATGAATGGGACGGCTCCTTTGACCCTGAAAAGATAGACAAAAAAGCCTTTGAAACGAAACTGGCCGGCTATGATATTTGACGGGGAAGCAATGACTGAAAAGAAAAGTTTTGCGGATTTTCTTTTCGTGATTGATTGACAGTGGAGTATCCCCATCTGCCGGTTTTGCTGCATGAGGTTATTGAAGCGCTGAAACCGAGGCCGGATGGAATATATGTTGATGCAACAGTCGGGCCCGGGGGACATTCGGAGCATTTATTGAAAGATATCGGTCCGGGGGGAAGGCTCATCGGGATAGATAGAGATGAGTCCGCCCTTGAAATCGCCGAAAAAAGGCTTTCGGATAAAAGAATTATTTTGAGGAGGGGGAGTTTTTCAGATATGGAAAGCCTGCTTCACACAGACGGCATCTCCGCAGTCGACGGGATCCTGTTTGACCTCGGTGTTTCCATGCTGCAATTCAGGGACCTTGAAAGAGGGTTCAGTTTTGCTTCCGATGAACGTCTTGATATGAGGATGGACAACAGGCAGAAGCTCTCGGCATGGCATGTCGTAAATACCTATTCGGAAAAAGAACTCAACCGGATATTATGGGAATACGGTGAAGAGCGTTTGTCGCACAAAATAGCCGCGGCAATACTCCGGAGCAGAAACAAAAAGACCATAGACACATGCTCCGCGCTTGTAGATATCATAGAAAATGTCTATGGCGGAAGAGGGAGGCTTCATCCTGCAACGAAGACCTTCCAGGCGTTAAGGATAGAGGTGAACAAAGAACTTGAACAGTTGAGTTTAGGACTCGAAGCCGCGCAAAGGCTTCTGAAGCAGGGGGGAAGGTTGTGCGTTATCTCATATCATTCCCTGGAAGACAGGATCGCAAAGAGATTTATAGCGGATAGTTCAAGGAGAGGGATTCTGAAAATTATTACAAAAAAACCTTTAACTGCATCTCCTGAAGAACTCAGGTTTAATCCGTCTTCAAGAAGTGCAAAACTCAGGGCGGCGGAGAAGATATGAAACGGAAACACCGTGTTCTTTCAAGTATCTTTAGATTTTTTTTGGTGGTCTTTCTTATAGCCGGCGTGTTTGGCCTTGTATACCTCAGGTCCAATTATTTAAAACTGGAATACTGCCTCGGCGACCTCGAGAAAAAGAGGATAAGCGCCCTCAGAGAGAGAAAAATGCTGATTGCCGAAAAGACAAGCCTTCTGTCTTTTGCAAAATTAGAGACGCCTCAGGCAGGGGCCGATGGTTTTGTCCTTCCCGACAGAATAAAAGTAATCCATATAGATAAACAGAAAAAGTATATGCCATATAAAGCGTCACTGGAGAGAAGACAATTGAGCGAGCCTTGAAGTATGAGGTGGGGGGTTGAATAAAAAAAGGGCGGTTATTCTCAACACGGTTGTTATTTTCAGTTTTTTCCTCGTGTCCCTGCGTCTTGTGGACCTGATGATCGTGCATCATAAGCGCTTTTACGATAGCGCCCAAAAGCAGCATATCAAAGTAGAGGATATTCAGGTCAGAAGGGGAATAATAGTCGACAGGCGGGGGAGAGAACTTGCGTTAAATCTGGACCTTGACTCGATCTATGCGGACCCGAAGCATCTTGACCGTGCCGGCAATGATGTAAAAAGGCTTGCCTCGGCAATTGCAAGGGAACCAAAGGCGGTCCTTGCAAAGATCCCGGATAAGGGGAGATTCATATGGGTAGAAAGAAAGCTGGACCCCGAAACTGCCGAAAAAATACGCGCATTGAAGATTGAAGGACTCGGCTTTCTGCCCGAAGCAAAGAGGTTTTACCCGAAGGCCGACCTTGCCTCCCATATCCTTGGTTTTGTCGGAATGGATAATCAGGCGCTTGAAGGGATAGAGCTGAAATTCGATAAATATCTGAAGACAAGCGGCGGCAAGGTAACGGTCGAAAGGGACGCCGGCGGCAGGACGCTTTCACCGGGAGTGAATACCGAGGTGAAAGGGAACAATATTGTGCTGACCATAGACGAAGCCCTTCAGCGCATTGTGGAAAAAGAACTTGATAAGGCTATGGCCCGCTGGAAAGCGGCTGCAGCCTCCGTAATCATGATGGACCCGTTGACCGGCGAAATCCTTGCGCTTGCTAACAGGCCCGCATATGACCCCAATAGGGGAGGCAGCGCCGCCGCCTCTGCAAAAAGGGACAGGGCCATTACCGATCTCTATGAACCGGGCTCGACATTCAAGATAGTTATAGGCGTGGCTTCTCTTGAAGAAAAAATTCTAAGGCCGAATACCTTATTCGATGTAAGCAGGGGAAGCATTGAAGTCGGCGGGAAAAATATACACGACGCGCACAAGCATGGAGTTTTAACTTTCAAAGAGGTCATTCAGAAATCTTCAAATGTCGGTTCGATCATGATAGGAATGAAGCTCGGGAAAGACAGAGTATATAAATATGCAAAGCTGCTTGGCATCGGTGAAAAGACGGGCATAGACCTTCCGGGAGAAGTCACCGGATGGATCCCGAGGCCTGAAAGATGGTCAAGCACATCTATCGGCGCCATCCCGATCGGGCAGGAGGTTGCGGTTACGCCGCTTCAGATGCTGAGGGCCTATTCCGCGATTGCGAACGGGGGGTCCCTTGTAAGCCCCCATGTCGTGTCAGAGATAATTTCTCCGCGCGGGGAGGTGGTAGCTTCATTTAAGAATAAGGACATGGACCGTATTATTTCGGCGAAGACCGCGGAAACATTTAAGGACATACTGAAGAGCGTAGTGGAAGAAGGAGGGACCGGCAGAGGCGCTTCCGTAGACGGAAATGCGGTTGCCGGCAAGACAGGCACTGCGCAGATAATAGATCCGAGGACAAAAAGGTATTCAAAGGAAAAATATGTCAGTTCCTTTGTCGGGTTTGTGCCGGCTGACAGCCCGAGAATAGCAATGATAGTTGTCGTATACGAACCTAAGGGCCAGATATATGGCGGAGCAGTGGCTGCCCCTGTTTTTAGAGATATAGCAGGTCAGGCGCTGTCCTATCTGAATATACCGAGAGAGGACAGACCCCGGGAAGAACCGTATCTGGTGTTGAAATGATATTAAAGGAAGTTATTAAGGGCTGTGATTTTGCCGAAGCGCTTAAGGATAGCGACGTTTTGAGAGATTCGGATATCTCCGGGATATCGTATGATTCACGCACGGTGGAAAAAGGGCATCTGTTTACAGCCATAAAGGGCGAAAAATATGACGGGCATGATTTTATCCGAAATGCAATTCAACGGGGCGCAGTCGTGATAGTGCATGAGAAAGAGATTGCGGAATCCGGGATAAGAAATGAGGAATTGCACGGCATAATACCTTTTGTCCGGGTTGAAAACAGCAGGAGGGCGCTGGCCTGTATAGCGAATAACTTTAATGAGAGGCCGTCGGAACGCATTGCGCTTACCGGGATAACCGGCACAAACGGCAAGACAACAACAACCTATATTCTCAAGTCCGTACTGGAGCAGTGCGGGCATATTGTCGGGTTAATCGGCACGATCCGGTACATGATAAAAGACGAGGTCTTCCCCGCCGTGCATACAACGCCGGAGTCCCCTGAATTTCAGGGACTATTAAAAAAAATGATTCTGTCCGGATGTGCCCATGTTATTTCCGAGGTATCGTCCCATGCCCTTGCGCAATACAGGGTGGACGGGGCCGTTTTTCATACGGCCGTATTTACCAATCTCACCAGAGACCATTTGGACTTTCATAAGACAATGGAGGAATACTTCCGCTCTAAAAAGAGATTGTTCAGCGAACTCCTTTTCAGGGAAGGGACCGCGGTAATAAACATTGATGACCCCTATGGAAAGGTCCTCTATAACGAGATGCTTCCCGTGAGGCGGATGACGGCGGTACTGAATATATATACCTATGGCCTTCAGGCGGGAGCGGATATCTTTGCCTATGATATAGACAATTCATTCCGGGGATTGAAATTCAAGGTATTATTTCAGGGTAAAATACTGGATATATCATCTCCTTTGACGGGTATAATAAACGTATACAACATTCTGGCCGCAATCGGAGCGGCCGTCTCTTTAACCGTGCCGGATGAGGCGATTATCGAAGGCATTAATGCTATCGGCGCGGTTCCCGGAAGATTTGAAAAGGTAGATCTTGGACAGAAATTCCTCTGCATCGTAGATTATGCCCACACGGAAGACGCCATTGAGCGTTTGATCAGGACGGCAAGGGAACTCCTGCAAAAGTCCGCTGTCAATCAGGAGAGCAAAGAGCAAAGCTTTTCTCCCCGTATTATTACCGTCTTCGGCTGCGGCGGGGACAGGGATAAAGGCAAGAGACCTGTAATGGGTCGGATTGCGACAGGGTATAGTGATTTTGTTTTTATCACTTCCGATAACCCGAGGTCCGAAGACCCCATGGATATCATCAGAGACATTGAAGCCGGCGCAGTGAACAGGGATTATATCATAGAGCCGGACAGGAAAGAGGCTATCAGAAAAGCTGTTGATATGGCGATGGATGGAGATATAGTCCTTATCGCAGGGAAAGGGCATGAGGATTACCAGGAAGTCAAAGGCGCAAGGTTTCCTTTCAATGATAAAGAGGTATTAAGTGAAACGATTAATACTAAATTAAGAATGAAAAATGAAAAATGAAAAAAATAAATCCGTCAGCTGCATAGCTTGAAAGGCAGACATGATAAAAAACCTTTTAAACGCGACAAAAGATAATCCATATACACCTGACGGTGCTTTTAACCTTATGTGTACTTTAGATAAATGGATATGGATAAGCGTTAATAGTACATTAAGGAGTCGCCTAAAAGCTTTTTTATCACATCTGCCTTTCAAGTTTAGATTTTGTTTTTCAACTGTCATGTAAACTTTAAAAAGAGAATAATGGGAATGCTGACACTTAATGAGATACTGAAAGCAACCGGCGGAAAGGTTATCCGGAGCGGTCCGGGTTCATTTAACGGAATCTCTATCGATTCCAGAAAGATAGGGGAAGGCGAGTTGTTTGTTGCGCTGAAAGGCGACAGGTTCGACGGACATGATTTTCTCCGCGCAGCCCTCGAAAAGGGAGGCGGCGCTTTGGTGAGCAAACAGCCGGTTGAAACCGTAGAGGGCAAAACGTATATTTATGTGCCTGATACCCTGAAAGCGCTTCAGGATATTGCCCGGAGCAGGCGTTTGAAAAAAGATATCCCGGTTGTGGCCGTGACCGGTTCCAACGGCAAGACAACAACAAAGGAGCTGACGTCCGCGATTTTAGGCAAAAGATACAGGGTGCTGAAAAATACCGGGAATCTGAACAACCATATCGGGATGCCTTTGAGCCTGGCGAAGATGGAGGATGAAGACGAGGCTGTCGTGCTCGAAATGGGAGCAAGCAGACCCGGAGAGATAAAACAGCTCTGTGACATCGCGCTTCCCTATTGCGGCGTCCTGACAAACATAGGCCTGGCGCACCTTGAAGGGTTCGGGGATATTGAAACGGTAAGGAGAACCAAGCTCGAACTCCTTGATTATGTAAAGGTTGCCGTTGTGAATGCAGATGATGTATTTATGATGGAAGGGATAGAAGTTTCAGGATTTAAGGGAAAGATATGCCGGTACGGGATTAAAAATACCGCCGAGGTGTATGCAACGGATATAAGGCTTCATGAACGCGGCTCAAGTTTTCGGCTGCATACCGGTGCGCAGGGCTTTGTTGAAATGCATCCGAAAATATCAGGCATGTTCAATATCTACAACATACTTGCGGCTGCCTCTGCAGGCAGTTTCCTTGATATAAAACTTCCGGATATTAAACAGGCAATCGATTCTTTTGAAGGCGTGCCTATGCGGCTTGAACTAAAGGAACTGAACGGCGTCACGGTCATCAGCGACGTCTATAACGCCAATCCCGCATCAATGGAAGAGGCGGTCAAAGAGCTTGTAAGGATCAAAAAGGGAAGGGCGATAGCCGTCCTCGGTGATATGCTTGAACTCGGTCCCTATGCCGGTGAGGCCCACAGGAGGATCGGAAGGCTGCTGAAAGAACTCGGGATAGACATTTTTGTTGCTGTCGGACCGTTGATGGAACTTGCAGCATCCGAATTCCAGGGCGTGTCCTATACGTCGCGCGGGTCCGTCGAGGCGGGAGAATTGTTGAAAGATATACGGAAGCAGGGAGACAGAGTATTGATAAAGGGTTCGAGGGGTATGAATATGGAAAAGGTCCTGGAGGGATAATGCTCTATAGCCTGATTTACGGTCTTCATGACTGGTTTTCTCCCCTGAATGTATTCCGATATATAACCTTCAGGACATCCCTTGCCATATTGACGGCATTATTTTTATCGTTGATTCTGGGACCATGGATAATCGGTAAACTAAAGAGATTCAGCTTTACCCAGCAGATAAGGGATGACGGCCCGAAGGCCCATCTCGGCAAGGCAGGCACCCCGACTATGGGAGGTATTCTCATCATCCTCTCTATACTCCTCTCCGTTCTTATGTGGGGAGACCTCAGAAATATCTATGTCTGGACGATGATTGTTTCACTGGCCGGGTTCGGCGCGATAGGTTTTGCCGATGACTATTTGAAGATTTACCGGCAGAACCATAAAGGTCTCAGGGCATATCAGAAGTTCGGATTGCAGATTGCGCTTGCGCTCCTTATAGGGGTTTTTCTTTATATGAATCCCAAAGACCCATATACGGACGTTCTAAGCGTCCCTTTCTTTAAGAAATGGCTTTTTGACCTTGGATGGGTTTATATACCATTCTCTCTTATCGTCATGGTAGGCTCTTCCAATGCAGTCAACCTTACGGACGGTATTGACGGCCTCGCAATAGGTCTTGTTGCAGTTGCCGTCCTTGCCAATGGCGTGCTTGTTTATCTCTCGGGGCACAAGGGGCTGGCACAGTACCTTCAGGTCCTCTATCTTCCGGGGACCGGAGAATTGACCGTTTTCTGCGGCGCCATGTTCGGCGCGGCGCTCGGATTTTTATGGTTTAATTCTTATCCCGCCGATGTATTCATGGGCGACGTCGGTTCATTAGGCCTCGGAGGCAGCCTCGGCACCCTTGCCGTGATAACAAAACATGAAATAGTCCTTGCTATTGTCGGCGGTATTTTTGTTATAGAAACAATCTCCGTTATGATGCAGGTTGCATCTTTTAAACTGACCGGCAAAAGGATTTTCAGGATGGCGCCTATCCATCACCATTTTGAATTAAAAGGGTGGCCTGAACCGAAAGTTATTGTAAGATTCTGGATAGTTGGAATAATTCTTGCTTTATTGAGTCTGGCAACGTTAAAAGTGAGGTGAAACTAATGAAGAAAAGCAAGCAGAGAGCAGGGGGCAGGAAGCGGATAAATTTCATAGAATTCAAACTGTTATATCTCATTGTACTACTGATAGCATACTGTTCGGCCCCGGCTGTTTCTTATGCCGATGATCTCCATTCCCGTGCAGTGGCTGTCATAGATGCGACGTCAGGGAAGCTCCTTTATGCGAAAAACCCTGAACTGAAATGCCCTCCTGCAAGTACTACAAAGCTCATGACGGCTATTGTGACGCTCGAAAATAAGGACCTCAAAGACATAGTTGCCATCAGCAGGAACGCAGCCCGCGTTCCTCCCCATAAGGCGGGTTTCAGGGAGGGAGAGAGGGTGACGGTTGAGGAACTCCTTAATGCGGCACTTATAGGATCGGCAAATGATGCGGCGGTGGCCCTTGCCGAAGCGACGTCAGGCTCGGAAGAAAAGTTTGTCGAGCTTATGAATAAGAAGGCCGTCTCAATCGGCGCAACTAACACACGGTTTATAAACCCGAACGGCCTGCCGGGTCCGGGACAATACATAACGGCAGTTGATCTGGCCAAGATCATGGACTATGCTCTGAGATACCCTAAGATACGGGAAATCATAGGAACGCGTGTGGCGCAGGTTTCGACAACTGACGGCAAAACGAAGCTGATCAGAAATACCAACCGGCTTCTATGGTCCGAAGACGAACTTGTCGGAGGGAAAACAGGATATACCAGCAAGGCGCGCCACTGTTTTGTATGCGCCGCCGAGCGCAAGAACGATACGATTGTTGTTGCGCTGCTCGGCAGTCCGAGCCGGAGCGACCTCTGGAAGGAAACGGAACTCCTCATAGGCAAGGGGTTTGACGTAATGGGTAACAGGGAATCTCCGATGGTGTATCTGACAAAAGCGGATATCGATGAGCCTGTTATTTACAAGAAGTCGCGCGGTCAATATTCAAAAGCGAAAATAAAAAGATCAAAAGCCGGGCATCAGAAAAAATATATAGCCAAAAACGCCAAAAAGTTTAAGAAGACAAAACTCTATGCAAAACAGAAAAGTAAAAAGTCTTACAGGCTTGTAAAAAAAGGCGAAATTGAAAAAAATAAAGGGTAAAAATGTAACCGTTATAGGCCTCGCAAGGAGCGGCGTCGGCGCTGCAAACCTTCTAACCGATCTCGGGGCGCATGTTACGGTGACTGATACAAAGACGGAAGACAAACTTCAGGGTTTCATAACAAAGCTGAGCGCGGGTGTAAAGCGTGTTCTCGGCGGGCATCCCGATCATTTATTCACATCCGCCGATATGATCGTGATTAGTCCGGGAGTGCCCCTTAACATCAAACCGTTATCTCTCGCAAGATCAAAGGGCATACCTGTTATCAGCGAACTTGAACTGGCATATAAAATAATTAATATGCGGGATGCGGAGTTCGGGATGCGGAATGTTCAGGCAGGCAGGGAAACTCAATTCCTTGCGGTCACCGGAACAAACGGGAAGTCTACAACAACGGCTTTGCTTGATTTTATGATGAAAAAAGGCGGGTCCAAAACCATACTCGGCGGGAATATCGGAAATGCGCTGACGGAGGAAATTCATAAGCAGAGGGCGGAGATCAAAGAGCAGAGAGTTGATTGGCTTGTGGCCGAGATTTCGAGTTTTCAGCTTGAGGCGATACGGGACTTCAGGCCGAAGGGGGCTGCGATACTCAATGTAACGCCTGACCATCTTGACAGGTATCATTCAATCGAAGAATACGGCGACACAAAGGCAAGGGTCTTTGAAAACCAGACATGCGACGATTTTCTTGTGCTGAACCGGGATGACCCTGAAACTATGAAAATCTTCAATGCAAAATGCAAAATGCCTTCCCCGGCGAGTCAACCGGGGCGGCAAAATACAAAATTACCGAAGGTATATTTCTTCAGCCGCAAAGAAAAAGTCGAAGGGCTTTATTCCTGGGATGGGAAAATATGGTGCAATTTGCCTTCCTTGTCCCTCGTCCCTCGTCCTTTCCCCCTTATCGGTATCGAAGAGATAAAAATAAAAGGCGTACATAACCTGGAGAATGCCATGGCCGCTTCTGCCATGGCTCTCCTTGCAGGCTGCCCGGTTGAGGCTGTCATAGATTCCCTCAGACGGTTCGAGGGGCTCGAACACAGGCTTGAACCGGTTAGGGAACTGGGCGGCGTAACGTACATCAACGATTCGAAAGGAACGAATGTCGGGGCGGTGCTGAAGTCTCTCGAAAGTTTCTCGAATCCGGTTGTCCTTTTAGCCGGCGGCAGGGACAAGGCGGGAGAATTTTCTTTGCTAAGGGACCTGGTTAAAGAGAGAGTAAAGGCCCTGATATTAATCGGAGAGGCAAGCGAAAAAATAAAAAAGGCCCTCGGGGATATTACACAAACTGTTATGGCGCAAAGTCTTAAAGATGCCGTAGAGGCGTCAAGGGATCTTGCAGAAAAAGGAGATATAGTCCTGCTCTCTCCTGCGTGCGCCAGTTTCGACATGTTCACGGATTTTGAAGACAGAGGAAGACAGTTTAAGCGTATTGTTATGGAGCTGAAATAATGGAACGATACGATAAATGGCTGCTTTTTGTCGCCCTTATGCTGACCGGATTCGGCGCCCTGATGATATACAGTTCTACCTCCGTTATTACGCCTGAACTTGCCAAAAAGGGTGCGACCGAATTCTCTTATTTCAAAAGGCATGTATTCACCATTTTCATCGGATTCATTTTCCTTCTCGGCGCGTATCTGCTAAAGCCTTCATTCATTAAGAAATATTCTATGCCCCTGCTGATTATATCTCTTGTCATGCTGGTCCTTGTTTTTATGCCCGGTATAGGAGTATCCGCCGGGGGGGCAAGGAGATGGATAAGACTTTGGCCCTCAACCTTTCAGCCCTCGGAGTTGGTAAAACTTGCCATGGTAATCTTCCTCGCCAGGTATATGTCTATGCCCGAATTCAGGACCGACAGTTTTGCTTCTTTTATAAAACCGGTGCTGATTATGGTCGTATTTCAGATAGCTATTATCAAACAGCCTGATTTTGGAGCGGCCATGAGTCTGACGTTTTTAACCCTGGCGATGCTTTTTCTTTCCGGGGTAAAGCTAAGGTATATCGGATTTCTTGCAGTGCCGGCAATACCCGTCATTATAAAACTTGCGATGGAGCCTTATCGCTTCCGGAGGATAATATCTTTTTTAAATCCCTCTGCGGACCCGCAGGGAAACGGTTTCCAGTTGATACAATCTTTTATTGCCCTTGGAAGCGGCGGCCTGACAGGCATCGGGTTAGGAGGCTCCAAACAGAAACTTTCCTATCTGCCCGAAGCGCATACCGATTTCATCTTCTCGATCATCGGAGAAGAGTTCGGTTTAATGGGAACTTTATTGGTGATAGCATTGTTTCTGATACTCTTCATTAAGGGGATATCGATCGCAAACAGGATGAAGGACCGTTTCAACTATTACCTTGCCATAGGTCTTTCATTGATGATTTCCCTGCAGGCGCTTGTTAATTTTGCGGTTGCCACGGGCATGGTGCCTACAAAAGGCCTGCCTTTGCCGTTTGTCAGTTACGGCGGATCATCGCTCCTTGTGAATATGGCCGCCATCGGAATGTTACTGAGGCTTTCTAAGGCTGAAGCAACGGAGCCCGGTGAAAACAACCGGGACCAAATAGTGAGAAGAATGGCAAAAAGGAAGATCGAAGCCGGGAAACGGAGGCCCGTATATACGCAAAAAGCGCTCTCCGACCGTTTCGCAAATTCTCTGCTTCACCTCTCGAAATGAGGGTGATCATCGCGGGAGGAGGCACCGGCGGACATCTTTTCCCGGGGCTTGCAGTAGCCGAAGAGTTGAGGAACAGAGACGCTTCAACGGAAGTGCTTTTTGTAGGGACGGAGCACGGCATAGAAGCGCGGGTGGTCCCCAGAGAGGGATACCCGATAGAGTTTATAAGGGCCGAGGGACTGATCGGCGTATCTTATAAAAAAAAGGTGAAGGCGATTGTGAATATGTTTTTTGGCGCTATTGATTCATACAGGATCATCAGAAAGGTTGGCCCTGATATTGTGATAGGAGTCGGCGGCTATGCTTCGGGCGTCATTGTGCTGCTTGCCTTTCTGATGTCTATCCCGACCATGATACTTGAACAGAATTCGGTCCCCGGATTTACGAACAGAAATCTCGGGAAATTTGTAGATTCCATATGCATAACCTACCAGGAAAGTATTTCCTCGTTTCCGAGGGAGAAGACATTCCTTACCGGCAACCCTGTCCGGATGCAGATATATAAGGGGAGCATTGAATCCGCCTATAAACTTTTTCCTCTCGAAAAGGATTTGTTTACGGCGCTGATTTTTGGCGGCAGCTCGGGGGCAAGAAGTATAAACCTGGCAATGGTGGACGCCCTCAACTATCTGCAGGACCTGAAAGATAAAATTCAGTTCCTTCATCAGACAGGCACTTCGGATTATGAAAATATCAGGGACTCTTACAGAAGAGCGGGGTTCAGGGGGATAATAACCCCTTTCATCTATCAGATGGGCGAAGCGTATATTATCTCGGATATAGTCATATCCAGGGCAGGGGCCACAACCCTTGCGGAGCTGACGGCTTTGGGAAAACCCGCGGTATTAATCCCTTATCCTTATGCGGCAGGCAATCACCAGGAGTTGAATGCGAGGAAACTGAAGGAAATGGGCGCGGCAAAAATGGTCCTTAACGGGGAGCTGAAAGGCGAGGTCCTTGCAGGCGCTATCAGGGAATTATATTTAAGTGGAAAAATGAGAGAAGATATGCAGAGAAACAGCAAGTCCGTTGGAAGGCCCGAGGCGTGCGCAAAAGTGGTTGATATAGCAATGAGCCTCCTGAGGAATAAATAAGAATGGAAAATGTAAATTGGAAAATTCAAGATACGAAATTAAAGTTTTTACAATTTACAATTTCCATTGTCGGGTGTAAGCATGTTTGAACGATACAGGATTATACACTTTGTCGGCATAGGCGGGATCGGGATGTCCGGGATCGCCGAGGTTCTCCATAACCTGAATTACGAGGTGACGGGCTCGGACCTGAAGGATTCCCGGACAACGAAGCGACTGAGGTCCCTCGGTATAAAAGTATACATCGGACATGCCGCAGAAAATGTAGATGACGCCCATGTGCTGGTCATATCATCCGCCGTCTCAGATGATAACCCGGAGGTAAGGGAGGCCAGAAAAAAGTCTATCCCTGTAATACCCCGTGCAGAGATGCTTGCCGAACTGGCAAGGCTGAAATACGGGATATTGATAGCAGGGGCCCATGGCAAGACAACAACAACCTCCCTGATTTCCACTGTCCTGACCCATGGAAAGCTCGACCCCACCGTGGTGATAGGCGGAAGGCTGAAGGCAACCGGCAGCAACGCAATGCTCGGGAAGGGAGAGTTCCTTGTGGCGGAGGCCGATGAAAGCGACGGATCGTTCCTGAAGCTTTCTCCGACCATCGCTATTGTAACTAATATTGACAGAGAGCATATGGATTTTTTCAAAACCATGGATTCTTTAAAAGGGGCTTTCCTTGCCTTTATCAATAAAGTCCCGTTCTACGGCGCGTCCGTCGTCTGCCTCGAGAACGAGTATCTCAGGGAGCTTTTGCCTTCCATCCACAGGAGATGTATAACATATGGATTTACGAAAGAGGCCGTGCTTAGGGCGGAAAATATAACAAAAGGCTTTATGTCCGTGACCTTCGGCGCGGTCTATAAAGAAAGGCATATCGGGCAATTTACCTTGCCGCTGCCGGGCATGCACAATGTCCTGAACGGGCTTGCCGCTATCGGGTGTGCAACGGCGCTGAGGATGGATATTTCGGTTGTGCAGGAAGCCCTGAAAGGTTTCACCGGAATACAGAGGAGACTGGAGTTCAAGGGTCAGGCGAGAGGAATAAAGGTCTTTGACGACTACGGACATCACCCGACCGAAGTCAAGGCCACACTGAGGGCGGTAAAAGACGGGGCAGCCGAGCCCGGAAGCCGGGGACCGGGAAGACTTATCGTCCTGTTCCAGCCCCACAGATATACACGGACAAGGGACCTTATAGACGATTTCGCAGGGTCCTTCGATGATGCCGACATGCTCATCCTGCTTGATATTTATCCGGCAGGTGAAAAACCCATTGAAGGGATAACCTCGGAGGGCCTTTTAAAAAAGATAAAGCAAAAGGGTCATGAAAACGCCTGTATGCAGAAAAAAGAGAACGCCTCAGATTATATTCTTTCACAGGCGAGGGAGGGAGACGTCGTTCTCACTCTTGGCGCCGGGGATGTATGGAAGACGGGCGAAGAAATTTTAAAAACACTGAAAGAGAATAGTAAACGATAACAATGAACAGTCAGGAACTGAAAGATATATTGTCCGGCAGCCTCTTTGAAGGAGAGCTAAAGTTTATGGAGCCGATGAGCAGCCATACCTCTTTGAAAATAGGGGGTCCCGCCGACATATATGCGGCGCCGCAGGATATCCCTTCGCTCATCAACCTCCTTCTGAACCTTAACAAGAACAGGCTTCCTGTCTTTACCATCGGTGGCGGGACAAATATATTAGTCAGGGACGGAGGGATTGAGGGCGCCGTTATATCTCTAAGGTCTTTTA
>JBAZWR010000008.1:0-18825 GCA_041660325.1 Thermodesulfovibrionales bacterium
AGTTGTCGATTATGTTCTGCAAAACCCCTTGATCGATGCGGTTTTTACGGAGAGAAAAAATCTTTATTCTTCGGGATTTGTCAGAAGCGTTGGGAAACTTCTTATAAGATCAGTGGTAAAAAGACTCGCAGGAAAAGGAATAAGAGACCATAATTGCGGTTTGAGGGCCTTCAAGAGGGGGAAGATCCTGCCCTTTTTATTCATGCTTCCGGATGGTTTTTCTTTTGCAACTACTTCTTTGGTATTGGCGTATAAAGAAGATTTTTGTATGCACTGGATTGAGATCACAATGGAGCGGCGGAAAACCGGAACAAGCCAGGTCAGGATTAAACATGGGATAAATACCTTGTTATTGGTCTTGAGATTAATAGTAATTTTTGATCCGCTGAAATTCTTTTTGCCCCTCACAGGATACTCATTCCTCTTGGGTCTTATGTCAATAATTACAAGTGTGCTCACATCCCGGACTATCGGCAAGAACTACATCTTTTTCTTTCTCTTCGGTATGCTCATCTTTGTCCTTGGTCTGTTATCGGAACAGATATCTACTTTGAGGAAGGAGATCGCCTTCCTTAAGACCAAACAATGACCGTATCATCCCTGGACTTCCGCAACGGAGATGAACTAAAGAAATGGGATGAATTTGTATTTAACAGGAGTCAATTATACCACCATTCCAGGTGGGCGGAAATTATATCGTCTGTCTACGGTTTCAAGCCTTCTTTTCTCTATAGTGAAAAAGCGGGACAAGTTCAGTCGGTCTTCCCGCTTTTCCGTGTAAAGGTCCCCTTATTCAGGGACGAACTCGTCAGCATTCCACATCTTGAATCAGGGGGCATGATAAATACTATTTTCTATCCTGAATATTTTGATTATATCCGGCGTCATATCAGTGCAAGAAAAATGAAGATATACCAGTATCGAGAGCAGATAGGCAGTTTACCCTCAAATTCCGATGATGTTGTCCTGCTGAAAGAACTGCCCGAAAAAAAAGAACTCATTATCCCGGGCATGAAGGCGGCTACGGCAAGGAATTACACGAGAAGGGTTTTGGAGAGGGACCTTCAGGTTGTCGTAGAAAATAATGAGGCTGTGCTCGGAGAGTTTTATAAAATATATCTGCAGAGGATGAGGGAGTTCGGGACCCCGCCACACGGATTCGGCTATATAAAAAAAATTTCAGAAACATTCGCTGAAGATGCAAAGATAATGCTAATAAAGGATTCAGGAGAGGTTGTGGGCGCTTCCTTTTATATTATGTTCAATAAATATCTGTACAATCTGTACCTGGCGGTGCCCCAAAGGCATTTAAAGGAGAAAATCGTTTATCTCATCCAGTATAAGGCTATGGAAATGGGGATTGACCGGAACCTGGAGTGTCTGGTGCTCGGCAGGAGCACAAAAGACAGCGGCACATTTTTTTTTAAGACGGAATTGGGTGGATACCCGATCCCGCTGTATCTCTATCATTTCAGATTAACGCCGGAAGGCTGTGAATCCGTACAGGAGAAATCCGTAAAAGAAAAATATAGTTCTGCTGCAAGGATATGGACAAAACTGCCTTCACTGATTACCGACCATGCAGGGCCGTTTATAAGAAAATGGGTATATTGAAAAAGGCCGGCAGCGCCGGGGTTTTTAGAAGGTTGGTCCAGCTTGTCGGTCCTGTATTGCTTGTCTTCATAGTCATTAAATTTGTTGACCTGCCACTGCTTGCGGATACATTCAAGGGCGCATCCCCATCATATTTGTTCCTCGCTTACCTTTTGACGGTCATCATGTTCCTGGGGAAAATATTCAGGATATACCTTCCACTCAGGAAAAGCGCTGTACGGATCAGGTTCTATTATTTTACCAGGATATTCATATCTACACGTCTTTTGGGGTGGATAAGCAACACATTTGTTTCAGATATTGCCAACGTGGCGATACTGATGGCAACGGAAGAAAAAAAGATGAGGATATCGAATTTATTTATACTGAACAGGGTCGCTGATATTGTCCCGACCCTTGTAATATTCGGCATTACTTTCTCCCTGAATAGCGGGTTTATCGGCAGTTATATACATCTAAGCTATGACAAGATGATTGCGCTGTCTGCGGTCACAATATTAGCCATGTTTCTCTTCTTTATCCTGAAGACGAAAATAATGATCTATGTCAAAGACTTCTTTGCGACAGGCAGAATATTTTTTAGCGACATTTTTATCTGGACCATCTTGATAGTCACTTGCGGTATTTTCTCCATGATTTTTGATGCAAAGGCGTTGCATATGGATCTGGCAACCAGCTTTTTGCTCCTCTGTTACACCATCGGCATCGCTATTTCAGTGCTGCCCATTTCCATTTCCGGGATAGGGACGCGGGAAATCGCATTCATATTTCTTATGAATCTTGTCGGTATTGCCCCGGAAAAAGCGATTGCCATCAGTTTCCTTGAATTTATCGTCATGCCCCTTATAGCTCTTGCAACGTTGTATGCCGCTTCATTAATAGGAGTGAAATATGAAGATAGCTATAACCGTTGATATAGAAAAAGACCTCGGGTTTATGGACAGCTATTATGGCCTGGATGAGGGACTGCCGTTTATCCTTGATACCTTCAGAAGGTATGATATCAAAGCCACGTTTTTTGTCAATGGAGGGGCAGTAGATCATCTGACTGACGGGGGCTTGCTGAAGGAGATGACCAAAGGATCGCACGAGATAGCGTCGCACGGATACCGCCATACGGACTACCGGGGATGGGACTATGAAAAGATAAAGGAGGAGATATGTATCTCGAAAAAAATCCTGGAGCAGAAGACGGGAGCCAGGGTAACCGGATACAGGGCGCCGCAGTTCCTGCTTGATCCGAAGATTGTTGAGGCTGTGAAGGAATGCGGCTTTAAGCATGATTCATCCCTGCCTGACATCTCGGGGATTAGCGCTGCAAAGATGCGGAAGGTGAAGGTTGATCAATGTCTGCTTGACGCGATAAGGCTTTCAGGCATCAGGGAATTCCCAATCGATTCAATCCCCGTGGTAAAAGTTCCCCATGGTATCCTCTGGATTAATTTCATATCATTTCCTCTTTACCGTGCCATTTTTCACTATACGACAAAGAACTTCATGATATTTTATCTTCACGCATTTGATCTGGTAAAGAACAAGAGCCGGGTGAAGATGAATTTTAAAAGGAAGGTATTCTATCAGAAGAACGGAAACGGGATATATGACCTCTTTCAAAAGCTCATTGCATTCTGGATCTCAAGGGGAGTGAAATTTGTCAAACTGGAAGACGAAATTTAAAGGGCCTGAATAACAATGCAGAAGGTTATCCTTTTAACGGTAACACACTTCAACAATACACCTGAAGTTGAAAGGTTTCTCCATCACGTTACACAATTAGAATTGCCGGGGGATTGGCGGCTCGAAGTCGTCATCACCGACAATAGCGGAAACCTTGATTTATCCCGGAAATCAGGTGGGATCGTATCCGTCTGCCGTCCTGAAAGTAATCTGGGGTATCTCAGAGGATGTTCTTATGCATTGGAAACATGGATGCAAAAACATAACACATTGCCTGAGTGGATATTTGTATCCAATACCGATGTGGAATTTGACAAGGAAATTTTTACAAAGCTGACGGTATTTCCACTCCCTGAAAGAGTCTGCTGTCTCGCCCCCGATATCATCCTGAAAAGCGGATTGCATCAGAACCCTCACAAGATATACAGACCGGGCCGTTTTGAGATGTATTCATATACATTGATATACAGAAGCCGGCACTTGACGGCGTTTTTGGACAATCTATGCAATATTATCTCCATTGTCAGCAGATTTATTCGCATGAAGAACCGTGAAATCTCCCGGCCGGAGCAATATAAAAGTCAATATTTCGAACTCATATATGCACCGCATGGCAGTTGTATTATTCTGCACAAGACTTTTCTTGAACATGGAGGTAAAATTGATTACAAAGGATTCATGTATGGCGAGGAGATTTACATAGGTGAAGAAGCTCTGAAACAAAATTTCAAGATTCTATGGGTCCCGGATTTGAAAGTGACGCATTTTAAAAAGGCAACAACCGGAATGGTATGCCAGACACAGAAGGTACGGTGGAGACTTGAGATTTCAAAGATTCTGTGGAACGAGTTTTTTTCAAAAAGATGAAGGATATTAGACTGATCTTTCCTTATTGTCCGTTTACATATAAGAGAAAATCAATAATGACCGGTATTAATTTATTCCACACGTTATTTTCTTCGGCATTTGCTGTTGTTGGAATAAAATAAACTGAACCCGTCAATTGTAAATGATCTCAAATTAAAAATGTGTTTTGCATTAGATTTCTCCGCAGTCTTTAAAATGACACTGATATGATCTCGCTCCTGGAACCAACGTCCATTTTCCGCATGATTTTTTTAATATGATCTTTAACGGTGTATTCGCAAATGGACAATTCAGCGGAGATTTCTTTATTTGTCAGCCCTTCGCATATTAAAATCAGGACATCGGTCTCTCTTTTCGTCAGTTTAAATTTATTTTTTATCTTTTTATAGTCTACAAGGTGTTTCTCCACTATTTTTTCCAGCAGAACCATTATATGTGTAGGGTCCTTGCCTATTGATTGGAATCCCATACAGAACGCTCTTACTGAATAAAACAAGCCCTCTTTTCCATGCAGAACTGTGCAGTTTGGTTTTTCTGCAGAGGGTGGACGTTTTTCAGCCGCCTCTCTTCTAACAATGTTGCAAAGGTCATATATCCCTTCCGGAACCTGCTGTTTTCCCTTTTTTACGGCGTCCGTTGCCTGCAGGAGTCCGGGGAGCATGGCAAGGGCCTCATTGTTTGAATAATGGAGTTTGTTATTCATGTCAAAGATGAGTATCCCGGGAGCTGAACGGTTTTTTATAATGTCGAAAAGATTGTCCATAGCCATAACCTTATTGATTATACCCAATCATTAATCAAAAGTGTGGAACAGACACGACTGATAATGAATATCCCTCTTTTGCGGGATTGACTGGCAGATCGGGTTTCTATAATCTACAAGCATAATGGTGATGGGAACTCACAAAAAAAGGAACAGCGAGAGAGAAGCATTCACTGAGAAAATTTTTATTGAAACGAGCGCGGAAAGTTCCGGAGTCGGAAAATGCGAGGCTTTATGCACGGATATAAGCGGGCAGGGGCTGGGATTGACGGCAGAATGCAGATTGGAAAAAGCACAGATAATAAAACTCTATCTGTCTGTTGAAAAAGCGAAAACAGCCTTGCCGGTTTTTGCGGAGGTCATCTGGGCACAGCCTGTTAATGAACGGATTAGGGCCGGATTGAGGTTTCTGATTTAATCGAGTTTGTCCGGGGGGAAATATTATTGCAGGAAGGAGGCAACGGGTATTTCCGGAAACACAATCCTTTTTATATGCAAACAACTATAAAAACTTTTCAGGAGGAGGGAAAATATGAAAAAAATATTTAAAATGATAGTCGTCCTTGTTTTTATGGCAGCCTTGCCTGGTGCGGTTTATGCCGCATGTACCCAGACGCTGTACGCAGGACAGAATATCGATGTTGGAACCGTGACTTTTGCGGATGATGGTACGGTTACGTATACCACCAAGGACGGATGGGTCATGACGGAAACACATCTGCATGTGGCCACATCTCTCTCAGGGATTCCCCAGACCAGACAAGGCAATCCTATCCCCGGGCAGTTCAGGTATAAAAGATACTACAACCCTGGTGTGACGACCGACTCCTATGCTACGGGAACATGCCGGTGCGGAAAAACTCTCTATATAGCGGCCCACGCTGTAGTGGTCGGGTATTCTCAACTTCAGAGCATGACCGTTGTAAGCGATACAACGACTCTTGTTATTAAGGGGAACGATCCTGCGGCAACTTATCCGAAAAATGCCGTAGCAGCCTGGGAGCCTTTCGACGACCCTGCAGACCCGGCTCAATCCTATTGGGATGAAGAGGCGGGAGATGTATTCGTAGGAACAGGCGCTGACTGGATTTGGGAAAGCTACCGGCCGCTTCATACAGTATCAGGTGATATAGTTGAGTTCGAAAAAACTTTCAAGGTGCCCGGTAAAATTGTATCGGCAGTGCTTGATATAACCTGTGATAACGGATATGAGGCAAGACTGAACGGGCAGCTTGTCGGAAGCGCCCAGCTCTTCGGAGACTGGAGAACGCCTGTATATTGCGCTCAAGACAACAAGTATATGTTTCTGAGGGACCCGATTTTAGATGATAGCGGGAATGTGATTGTCCCAGGGGTGGAAAGATACGGCTGGAAGTCCACTGAGGAATATAATGCTGTGGGAACATCAAAATCTGAGATGAGTACCCAAAAGAGAAGGTGGCACAAGCACAACAACCATGACAAAACATGCTGGCATGAACAATATAACGTGACGGATAAGTTGACCTGCCAGTGCAACACCAACCCGTGCAGTTCCAATAACAAACTCAGTATAACAGGGGTGAATGAAGCCATGAGTTCCGAGACAATTTGCGGATATACAGACCAGGGCTTTGACGGGACAGTTGACGATAACCCTGCAGGCTTGATATATAAACTTGATATAACTTATTCGCTTGGGGACAGTTCAAGACAGGAGACCGCATGGGCAGCCGGTAATCCGTTCCCGGGCAAGAACTGGGCAACATACTTTACCTGTTCAATACCTTGTCCGTAATTTAAACGCTTTCTCAGTTTGATATAGCAGGAAAGGGCCGGGCATTTCTGTCCGGCCCTTCTTTTATTTAAAACGGCATGAAAAATTTGTATTCCTTTGCATTTACAAGTATCTCAACTTCTGCGCTTGCCGGGTTATCAAATACATCTTTTGGTTTCCCTTTTTGAACCACTTTCCCATTGGAATAAACTATCAGGGTATCGGCAACTGTATACGCTTCAGTAACATCATGGGTTACAAAGATAATAGGCACATCAAATCTATTCTTTATGTCTATCAAAAACCGTCTCATCTCTATGCGGAGAGGATTATCCAGGGCTGAAAAGGGTTCATCCAGCAAGAGAGCGTAAGGTTTGCGCATGAGTGCCCTTGCAAAGGCGACCCGCTGCTTTTGGCCGCCTGATAGTTCGGCAGGGTACCTCTCCTCAAGTCCTTCGAGATGAAACGCCCCGATCATTTCCCCGGCTCTTTCCCTTCTCTCTGATTTGCCTGTGTTGTTGGAACCGTACAGAATATTATCAAGAGCGGTCATGTGCGGGAATAGAGCGAGATCCTGAAATACATATCCCAGATGCCGTTGCTGAGAAGGCACATTTATTCTTTTGGAGCCGTCAAACATCGTTGTGCTGCCTATTCGAACGAATCCGTCGTCGGGTATCAACAGACCTGCTATCATCTGGAGGGTCATGGATTTTCCTGCTCCGGAGTATCCGAAGAGCACGGTGAGTTCATTGTCGATTTCCCATGTAACATCGAGATTGAACCCGTTGACCTTTTTCTTGAGATGAACCGATAACCCCATTAAATGGTCCTGTTATATCTGTTGGCGAAATAGAGAAAAAGTCCCGACACGAGTGTCAACAGGATAACCATACCGTTTGCCTGAGACCATTCGCCGCTGCCGGCAAGTGAGTAGATGGCCAATGGCATGGTATCAGTCTTACCCGGGATATTGCCTGCCAGCATCAATGTCGCTCCGAACTCACCGAGGGCCCTTGCGAAAGAGAGCACCGTGCCTGCCATTATTCCCCGTTTCGCAAGAGGCAATATAACCCTTACAGCGGTTTCAAATTCTGAATGCCCCGATGTATAAGAGGCATTTATGAGGTTTTTATCAACGGTTTCGATCGCTGCGCGTGTTGTTTTTATCATCAACGGAAGAGCCACGACAAATGAGGCCAATACTGCCGCATACCAGGTGAACATGATGCTCCACCCTGTCCAGGCATATATCGGTTTTCCGATGAGTCCGTTCCTGCCAAAAAGGATGATCAGATAATACCCCGTTACTGTCGGGGGCAGTACGAGAGGGAGGGTGAATAGCATATCCAGCAGTTCTTTGCCTCTGAAGTTTCTTTGTGCAAGGAAATAGGCTACGGTAACGCCGACAACGATTATGAAAAATGTTGCAACTGCCGCAACCTGAAAGGAAAGTCTGAGTGAAAACAGCACGGAACTATCGAACATGGCGCTACTTTAGAACCGTTGCCTGCTATTTTTCCCCGGCGCCTTGAATCCGTATTGTTGGAGAATTTCCCCTGCTTCCTCTGACGCCAAAAGGGTGACGAAGGCCCTTGCCAAGCCTTGTTTGCCGGTTTTAGAGACCACGGCCGCCGGATAAATAACCGGACGGTGGCTCTCATCGGGAGCAACGGCGACGATTTTGATATCTTTTGCTCTTACCATCGCATCCGTTGAATATACAACGCCGGCATCCACTTCTCCGCGGGCCACATAGTCAAGAACCTGTCTTACATGCTCGGCATAAACAAGTTTCTCTTTTATTGCAGGGAGCAGTTTGAAATGAACGAATACCTCTTCCGCATATCGTCCTGCCGGAACGGTTTTAGGATTGCCCGTTGCTATCTTTCCCACCTGATTCAGCCCGAGGTCCTGAAAAGTTTGTATCCTGATTGTAGAATCTGCCGGGATTATGAGGACTATGCTGTTCCCTGCAAAGTTTAGTCTTGAATCGGGCACAACAAGTCCCTTTTTTCCCGCTTCATCCATGTCTTTCTGTGCAGCCGAGGCAAACACGTCAACAGGAGCGCCACCCTCGATCTGGCGAACTAAATCCCCGGATGCACCGAAATTGAAGGTTACTTTAACCCCTTTATACTTTCCCTCAAAAAGCTTTCCTATTTCCTCAAATGCGTTTTTAAGGCTTATCGCTGCAGAGACGATTATTTCCTGCTGATCTGCCGCAACGGCAATCTCGGTCGAGAGAAAAGGAAAGCTAATGGTAATGAGCAGCGCTAGAAGGATTATTTTCATGCGCAACATTGTTCACTCACCCTTCCCAAAAGGGCAGATCGGATACTTGCACACTTCACAGTTCAGACATAAACCGCCGTGTCCGAGTTCGGCAAGCTCTCTTCTTCCAATCTTCTCGCCAACAAGGACCCTTGGAAGGATCAGATCGAAGATCGTTTTCTTTGCGTACATACCGCATGCCGGGATTCCCATGATAGGGATCGAAGGTCGACTATCCGGATCCAGATATGCTACAAGAAACATTGCGCCCGGAAGAACTGAGGAGCCATAGGTTATGTCTGTTGCCCCGAGGTTTCTTACAGCGAACCTCGTTACATCATCAGGGTCAACGGACATCCCTCCCGTGGTAATAAGCAGGTCGGCGCCGGCGTTTACCAACTCCTTCAGTCTTGCCTCAATAAATGATTCATCGTCAGGCGCGTAATAGACGCCGACAATTTCACCGCCGACCGCATGTATCTTGTTTGTTATAACGGAAGCAAAAGCGTCTTTTATCCTTCCGTAATAAACTTCGTTCCCTGTGATAACAATACCCGCCTTCGGTTTTCTGATTTCTCTTACGTGCAGTATATTCCCCGCTTTTTGACCAATGCTCACTGCGGCCTGAACAATTTTTTTCTTGACGATCAACGGGATGGCCCTTGTAGCTCCAACCGACTGTCCTTTCTGCACGAGGGTATTGTTATGGAGCGTCGCGCACATAACATCTCCTAACATGTTGAATTCAAACAGCGCATCCTTGTTTATCTTTAAAAGTCCGTCTCTGGCGGCAATGATGTTTATCTTTCCTTCTTTCGGTTCTCCCTCTATCTTTACTCCCTCACCTAAAAGCGCGTTCGCAAGGGCATACGCTGCATCATCCTCATGCATTTCGTCTTCTGCGATATTTAATACGAAGAGATTATCCTTGCCGAGTCTCCGGAGCCGGCAAACATCTTCTTCTTTGATAATGTGGCCTTTTTTAAATGCCCGTCCTTTGAACTCGCCGGGGCGGATCTCGGTAATATCATGAGCAAGAATAGTGCCTATGCTGTCCTGAACCGGTATTTTTGTTGTTCCGGGATTAGAAGTTTCATAAGAAGGATTACACATAAAACCTCCTCTACAGTCTGTTTTTCTGAAATATTCTCCTGAATCTTTCGTCTACAATTTTCTGCAATCCGCTCTCCAGATGCTTATATTGCTTCAGGATTGTTCTCGCGTTTTCCGTAAGCACTGCACCGCCTCCGTTTTTCCCTCCCGTCTGCCGGTCAATAAGTTTAATGCCGAGTCTTTCCTCCATGGAATTCAGGTAACTCCAGGCTTTCCTGTAGGATATTCTGACCTCTTTTGCAGCCTGATTTATCGAGCCGTATTTTTCTATGGCTTCAAGCAGGCATCTCTTTCCGCTGCCAAACACGGGCTTACCGTCGACCTCAATCCAGAACTTTGATTTTATCTTTACGCTCATTCTTCCCCGTTATGTGAATATTACATAACGCAAGCCATAAATCAAATTCATTGTTTTCATTGAAACGTTGAATTATTTTCATGATTTTCTATACTGCGGTCACCCCTCATCTTCTCAAATACTTATTCTCCAGTAAATCAGCGAGCCTTTGTATTTCGTCCATCTGAAAATGGGGAATACCGACATCCTGCCTTTTATCACCCACAACGGCAATCCACAGATGTTCTCTCCCGTCCCGGGGCAGAGGGTCAACATCCTTTCTGAGCATCTCTATCCGGGGATAGGGATTGTTTTTGTGACCTTCCAGGAGAACGATATCTGCATCCTTTATGTAGAGGTCAACCAACTCCTCAACACTGTATTCACGTTCAAAAACTTCCATGAGCGCCAGTTCAGTGGGGGAAACGAGGATTGTTTTATACGCACCCGCTTTTTTATGCCGCCAACTGTCTTTCCCTTTGCGATCAATCTCAAATCCACCGGCAGCATGTTTTATTGTGGCGACGCGATATCCTCTGCGGCGGATCTCCGGCACAAGTTTCTCAATGAGCGTCGTCTTGCCGGTGTTTGAACGACCAAGGATCGAAATAATCGGTATCATCCCGCCTTTCATATTCCTTTATAACACCACATTGACGAATCTCAGGTAAGGACGCAATAAAGGTGTTCCTCCGCCCTCGGAAACAATTTGCAGGACTTTTGACCGATCCAGGACAACAGAGCCGCCCAAATGGGTAACAGTTGTCCCTGCAAATATGTCCCGGCAGACAGGTGTGGAAGGCCCGATAATACTCACCCAACTGGAATTTCCCAAATCGTTTAATATTGTTTCTAAGGTATTATTCAAGATAGATGTAGCTGTAATGATAGCGACGGTGCATGTCTTTAGTATGTCTCCCCGGCTTTTGAAGCTCAATACATTTGGAAGGGCCTTATTTTGTTCTATGATAGTCAATTTTGCTCCGGTTTGTTCTATCCGCGGCACGAGGGGCCTGAAAAGACCGACCATAGCCACATGGTCCTTTGAAGAAAGGTTCATTAAAGCAAGGGTGTCACTTTCCTCCTCTGGTGCTTCCGCGCTAAGGACGGCATTGGCCGTAGCAAGCCCCAGCGCCATTTCCACAGAATTGCGATTGTTTATCAGGTAATCCAAAAGTTCGGAAGCCGGCATTCCTGAAAGTTTGCCGGCCTTTGTGACAACTCCACAGTGAGATCCCAGGTTCTCACGAATAACAGCCGCCAGTCCTGTAAGGTTCTTATCAAGTGCAACGGCAGCATACCCGACGCCTATGCGGACCTCAATGACCTTTATTCCCGTCATTCGCTCCGACATATACTCATGGAGTCGTCGGGCAATCTCATTTTCTTGCAGCATACCTGTCCCTCGCTCAGGAATTGAGGACTTTCGACTTGGGATTTTTTGAAGAAGTCTCAAGATGCGGCACTAAAGTCCAGGCGGAATCAGCCATAGGGAGATAGCCCGTTTCCTGGACCAGGATATCAAGATACATCATTCCCGCAACCGCGACTTCAGGGATGAATTCATAAGGGTATTTCCTCAGGTCAATGCCCGCAAGATATCTTTTGCACTGATGACACATTTCCGCCCGTTCATAGGCGCGGTCTTCTACAAAACAGAGTTCTGATTTCTTAGAATCTTCATTTTCGCAAAAAGGACACTGTGTTCTCGCAAAACGCCATTCGTGACTGCAGCACCCGCACACCAACCACCGTTGCCCCTCAGCTCCCTTGAGGTAGCTTAAGACCGGAAACGATCCGCAGACAGGACAGTATCCCTTTTCCCAGTTGAGATTTTGTATGACGGACCTGAGGCTCTCTGACTGTTTCTCGATTAAAGGCTTAAAGAGTTGGCCTAAGACAAATTTCAGGGTAACAGGGTCCGTTTCAAGATGAAAAGCAGTTTGGCTTATGATTTCGTCCCGACTATGCAACATGTTCTCCATGCAGGTTTTCAAATCCGGTTTATTTTTCTTTAAAGCTGTTTTCACATTCTTAAGTATCGGTCTGATTTTTGGAAATGCCCTGGCTAATACAGGGATCATACGGTCTGAGACCTTTTCCATGGAATCAGTTGAGAGAGGAAATATTCCTTCGTTCATCAAAGTCATTCCATGGGAAAAGCGAAAAGGGTCTGGAGAAGATATCCGGACATCCATCGGGAGAGGGAGTTCTTCCCTGAGACGGGCCCGTTCTGCAAAGACTTTTTCGTAAAGTTTCAGGATAATTGCCAGAGAAGGCGTTTCTTTCTTCATTTTCGTAATGGTCTTTTTAATCCTTTTCACACGTTCTTCCGTTGAAGATTCGACAGTCATAACAAGCCCTCCGGTAAAATTCGTATTCAGATGAAAAGTTTCTTAAGAAAGGCAAATGCCTTCCCTGTTTGAAGCAGGGAAGGCATTTGAAGAAAACAGCTATCCGCCGGCTGCAAATTTCCAGTACTTATTGGGGTCGTCGGTGACGATAAAGATCACTCTTACATCGTCCGGATTAATGGCCATGGCTTTTGGGTAGGTTTTCTTTAGATCCGCAACCCTTTTCTTTGCCATATCCAAGATTTCATTCCGGTCTCCAAATACCATAGCGCTTGTAGGGCACGATTTGACGCAGGCAGGGATCATTCCGTTTTTTATCCTGTCGAAACACATCGTGCATTTGGCAAGGACCTTGGTCTTTGGATTCTGTCGCGGAATGCTGTAAGGACACATCACATCTTTAAACGGCATCTTTTTTGTTTTTTCCGTATATACTACCGCTCCCGTAGCTTCATCCTGAATGACGGCATCCTTGACGGTCATGTCGATGGAAAGCTTGCACGGAGGCATGATACAATGTCGGCACATCTCCGAAAAGAAATACCAGTACGGTTTCCCGTCCTCTTTTTTGCCGTCTGCGAAACGGACAACTTTCCAGGTGTCGGAAGAGAGGTCCTGAGGGTTTTGGTATGTCCCAACCTGCTTGGTTTTGGTTCCGGGCAGATTGTTCCATTGTTTGCACGCAACCTGACACCCTCTGCAGGCGGTGCATAATGAGGTATCTACTAATATTGATTTTCCGTTTGACATAGTTTTCACCTCCTAAACCTTACTCACATTGACCATGAAGGCCTTGTATTCAGGCGTTCCGGTATTAGCGTCCCCTGCAGTGGGTGTGAGCTGATTGCAACTGTCACCACAATCCTCCGGGAAAAGCCATCCATAATTGTAAGTCATCCCCACCTGGTGTATGGTCTGCCCTCCGCAATTGAAAGGGCGGAACCGGGTGGTCACCATGGCCACACAAGGCAATGAACCGCGGACAGATTCAACCTTAACCTTATCCCCGTTTTTTATGCCTCTGAGCTGTGCCAGTTCCTCACTGATTTCCACATATACCTGAGGCTGCGCCTCGGTAAGCCAGGACTGCCATCTGGTGAGAGCCCCGGTGCACCAATGTTCCGTGCTGGAATAGGTGGTCATAACAAAGGGGTACTTGGGGTCGCAGCCTGAAAATTTATCGCATGGACCTGAAAAGATCTTCATGACAGGATTTTTCAGTTGAGATGATAGAAAATTTTTCTCCATCGGGCCTTCAAGAGGTTCATAATGTTCGGGGAATGGTCCGTCACCAAGTCCCGGGCCGAAGAGAGAGGAAACGCCGTCCGGCTTCATGATAAAGGGATATTTCCCTTTTTCCAGGTCAGCCATTGGAGGCCATGGTCCGTCGGGAACGTCACCTACCCACTTGCCATCTACCCAGGCCAATAAAGCCCGCTTGGGATTGTATGGTTTTCCATTCAGGTCTACTGAGGCGCGATTATAGATAATGCGCCTGTTGACAGGCCATGCCCATGACCACTGCGGATAGAGTCCGAGACCCGTTGGGTCGTCCTTTTTTCTGCGTTGCATGAGGTTTGTACCATCCTGGGCAAAACTTCCGCAGCTAATCCAGCAACCTGATGACGTCCTGCCGTCAGCCTGCAGCATTGCAAAGGAAGGCACGTTATCCCCTTTTTTGTATGTCTTGTCGCCGATGGTGAGGTCTTCAAGGAAATAGCCGTTGGTGGTCTTGGCAACCTTCACAGGATCAAACCGGCCTTTGTCGTCGGTATAATCCCACTTGAGGTTCATAATCGGATCAGGGAAGGCGGCTTTCTTATCTTTTTTATAAAGCTCTTTAAGCTTTGAAACGATCCGGACCACAATATCGCCGGTATAGATGCAATCTCCCGGAGCCTTTGCCGCTTCATATTTCCACTGGACCCAGCGTCCGCTGTTGGCCACGCTTCCCTGCTTTTCTATGGATGCAGCCGCTGGAAGGAGGAAGACCTCTGTCTTGACCTTCTTGGGGTCTATGCCGGGACCTTTCCAGAAAGAGGCTGTTTCGTTGTTGAAGATGTTCACGTGCACCATCCAATCAAGATTGGACAGACCCTCGCGTACTTTGTTGGAATTCGGCAAACTGCATGCAGGATTTTGGGCTATGCAGACAAGTCCCTTGATCTTTTTCTCGTACATGCTGTCAATCATCATCAGGATGTTGGCATCCTGACCGTCATCGAGCTTGGGAACCCATGAATAGCCGAAATCATTATCCTTCTTTGCGTTGTCTCCGTACCATGCCTTGAGAAGACTGGTGGCATACTTGGGATAATTTTGCCACCAGTTGGCTGAGCGTGGGTCGCTGGTTTTCGGGGTATTTTTCTTGACGTAATCGTCCAGGGTAGGCAGCGACGCCCTGGGTGCGGCAAGATAACCTGGCAGGTAACCGGACAATATGGCAAAGTCTGTTGAGCCCTGCACGTTCGGTTCACCGCGCATGGCGTTCACACCACCACCGCAGATGCCTATATTGCCGAGCAGGAGCTGAACCATGCAAAGGGTTCGTATATTTTGAACTGCTGAAGTGTGCTGTGTTTGCCCTAAGGCATACATGACGGTTCCTGCCCTATCTGGCACGCCGGTGGATGAGTACATTTCATAAACCGTCTGGAGATCTTTCACCGGAGTCCCCGTAATCTTCGAGACTGTTTCCATGTCGTAACGGGAATAATGTTTCTTTAAAAGCTGGAAAACGCAACGGGGATCCTGCAATGTGGGATCTTTTTCGGCAATACCCTTCGCATCTTTTTTTATGGTCCAGGTCGCCTTGTCATATTTTCTGGTGCCGGCATCATATCCTGAAAAAAGGCCGTCATTGAAGTCGAACTTATCGTTGACCAGAAACGATGCATTGGTATAGTTGACAACATAGTCCTTAAAATATTTATTGTTTTCGATAATATACTTGATCATCCCGCCAAGAAAAGCAATGTCGGTGCCTGAACGTAAGGGGGCATAGAAATCCGCTTTTGAGGAAGTCCTTGTAAAGCGCGGGTCAACATGAATGAGTTTGGCCCCCTTCTCCCTGGCCCTCATAACCCATTTGAATGAGATGGGATGATTTTCCGCAGCATTGCTGCCCTGAATGAGTATGACATCGCTGTGTTGAATATCTATCCAGTGGTTTGTCATCGCACCACGGCCGAACGACTCTGCCAGAGCCGGTACGGTGGGGGCGTGTCAAACCCGGGCCTGATGGTCAATATAAACAATTCCGAGTGACCGGGCCATAGCTGTGATGAGCCAGCACTCCTCATTGTCTACGTTGGAGCTTCCCATATGGGCGATGTTTTCAATGCGATTGACCACCTCGCCTTTGCTGTTCTTTGTAATAAATTCGGCGTCACGGGTTTTCTTGATTCTTTTCGCGATCTCTGTGATGGCCCAGTCCCAGCTCTTGGTCTGCCATTTGTCGCTTTTCGGTGCACGATACATCACCTTTGTCAGGCGGTGTTCGTTTGCAGCACTCGTCTGATAAGTACCGGCGCCTTTGGCGCACAGCGTACCTTCATTGATGGGGTGCTCAGGATCACCTTCGATATTGATGACCTTTCCTGTTTTGGCATCCGTACTGCTGATCAGCCCGCACCCAACTGCGCAATAACAACAAATGGATGTAGTCTGTTTGGCGCTCTTAACCTTGTCGATCTTTTTCATTTCTTCGGCATAGGCGATTACCGGACTCAGGTCTATCCCGAGAGATGAAAGAGCCAGCCCTCCAATAAGGGCGCCTGATCCGGCTAAAAATTTACGACGTGTTAATGCCATTTCGTCCTCCTTTCACAAAAAAGTTAGTGAATGATTAATGAAAATATATTCAGCAAAAAAGCAAATCTCCCCTTCAGTCTATGTCTGATAGTATCCTTTATGGAATCAAATAGATTTTCCTTCATGCGCAGTTCCCTCTGCATAGACAGGGATAAGATAGGGCGAATTTCCATGGCAAGCGAGACAGATACTGCCATCTTTCAAAGGATAAGCTTCAGCACATGACGGACAAATTACAATCTTGCCTTTATCACGTTTTTTGAGAAATTCCGGTTTAATCTGAACGGGGCATACCCCGCATATTTCCACACCGGCTTTCCTGATCTGAGAGAGAATATCTTCATGGCTTTGTTCTTTTTTGGACTTGAGCTTAAAGAACCAGGCTTTTATTTCCGGCCATTTTTCTAATTTGACGGGGTCAAGAAACACACGGAATCCATTCCCCTGGTGTTTATCATAGAGGCTTAATGCAAAACGGCCAAGGTTAATGATCTTGAGCCAGCCATTTCCGATCGTGCATGGTGTGAGCATCTGGATGGCGTCAGGCACGCAAGCCGGGGTTTCAGATATGGCGTCAAAAAGCACCCCTTCAGGGATTTTGGTCCGGGCCAGATGGACCATGAACCCCCCGATGACAACGCCCGGAGCCACATGGCCATGAAAAGACTTAACACGATGTAAATAGTCTTCTATATTAAAGCAATTATTCTCCATAGTTTTTAATGATATTCACATTTCATGTTTCAGACGGTAATAAAAAGAATTAAGTAATACCTAATTACAATTAAATGATAGTGCACTTAAAATGGCAATTCAAATTCATAATTTTCATTGATACAGTGATTTATTTTCATGGTTTTTAACTGCGATGAATAGACGCAATAATTGCGCAAAGATTATAAAAAACATAATAACTCCTGAGTATCAATATCGTTCATATAAACCATTAATTCTTTGAATTGGACTCTTGACGGATTTTTAATTAATATATTAATCCCTGTTAAGCATCTGATTGAATAAAATATGGATAACCAAAGGAAGCTTTCAAAAAGATGAGGTCACCCATCAATATTCCGCATATTCAGGCTCTGTGTGAATAGACTCTTTCAACACAGATCGGTAACCATCAACGGTAAGAGAGTAGAAATCGTTGCGGGAGAATCGGTCCTTCACCTTGCG
This sequence comes from Thermodesulfovibrionales bacterium, assembly GCA_041660325.1. Taxonomy (GTDB): domain Bacteria; phylum Nitrospirota; class Thermodesulfovibrionia; order Thermodesulfovibrionales; family SM23-35; genus DYFC01. The sequence continues at coordinate 17,748 of JBAZWR010000008.1, forward strand.
AACAGGAACCGCATCTTTATTCCCACATTATGTTATGACCCGAGATTAAGCATATCGGGTCACTGCAAGGTTTGCTTTGTCGAAATCAACGGCAAACTTAAACCTGCATGTACCACAAAAGCCGAGCATGGAATGGTTATCGAAACGGATTCTGAAAAGGCAAAAGAAGCGAGGAGAAAGCGTGTCTCAGCCATTCTTCAGACGCATAAAGGGAATTGCGCGACTTGTCCTCAATATGAATTTTGTGGACTTCTTGAACTTGCCCGGTCAGTCGGAATCGAAAATCCGGTTTTTACATTGGAAGAAGAACCTGACGAAGAGTTGATAGACCAGAAGCTGAAGATCAACCTGAACAGATGCGTCCGCTGCGGGAAATGTGTCAGGGTCTGTGCAGAAATCAGGAAAGTCGGCGCCCTCAGGCATCCTGTTCTATCGCCTGAGGTAGATAAAATAGTCTTTGACAAGACATGCGAAATGTGCGGACAATGTGCCGTGGTTTGCCCCACCGGAGCCATAATCGAAATTTATAGAGAAAAGCCCGACAGAAGGGTAAAAAGTGTCTGTACCTATTGCGGAACAGGATGCGGTATTTACATAGATGTGAAAGATAACAGGATAACCGGAATTACGACTGACGAACTCGATCCGGTCGGAAGGGGTAATCTCTGTGTAAAGGGAAGATTCGGCGCCACGTTTATACATCATCCCGACAGGCTCAAAACCCCTCTGATAAAATCCGGAGGCGGCTTCAGGGAAGCGTCATGGGATGAAGCGGTCTCTTTAATAGCAGGCAGGTTTTTGGAAATCAGAGAAAAATACGGTCCTGATGCAATAGGCGGTTTCGGTTCTGCAAGGGCGACGAACGAAGATAATTATATGTTTCAGAGAATGATGAGAGCGGGCATTGGGACAAATAATATCGACAACTGTGCGAGGCTTTGTCATATGCCGGCGGCTACCGGGCTGAAAATGGCGTTCGGCATAAGCGCATCAACATCGTCTTTTTCCGACCTTGACTACGCCGATGTAATTCTTGTCGTCGGATCAAATACGACCGAGGCTCATCCTATATGTGCGC
>JBAZWR010000008.1:18835-39976 GCA_041660325.1 Thermodesulfovibrionales bacterium
GGGCTCATACAAGGGGGGCGAGGCTGATCGTAATTGATCCCAGAAAAATTCCCCTTGTCGAAGAAGCAGACCTTCACCTTCAATTGAGACCGGGCAGTAATGTTGCGCTTTTCAACGGTATGTTGAGAGTAATGATAGAAGAAAATCTTATCTACCCTGAGTTTATCGAAAAGCGCACAAGGGAGTGGGAGAAGACCGCTGAAATGGCGTTTGCATTATCTATCGAAGATGTCGAGGCCGTTACTGACGTACCAAAGGAAACTATCATCAGGGCGGCAAGAATGTTTGGCAGCAGCAGGAGAGCGATTACTATCAGCGGACTTGGTATAGACGAAAATGAATACGGAACGGAATGGATGCTTGCGCTCATAAACCTCACCCTTGCAACCGGCAATGTCGGTAATCCGGGAACCGGTGTTTTATGTCTCAGAGGTCAGAATAATGTGCAGGGGGCATGCGATATGGGATGTCTGCCGAATATGCTCCCCGGTTACCAGAATATAAGAGACGGCGAAGTAAGGAGGAGATTTTCGGAATGCTGGGGAAGGCCGGTCCCGAAATCGGCCGGCAGGAAATCAACCCAGATGATCGATTCCGCAATAGAAGGCGGGATTAAGGCCCTTTATATATGGGGTGAAGACCCGGCCCATACACACGGCGACACCCTGCACATAAGGAAGGCGCTTGAAAATCTTGAGTTCATGGTTTATCAGGACCTTTTCCTTACAAGAACGGCCGATTATGCGGATGTTATATTGCCTGCGGTCTCATTTGCGGAAAAAGACGGCACATTTACAAACACCGAGAGGCGTGTGCGTCTCTTAAGAAAGGCAATACCTCCTGCATATTCCGCCAAAGCGGACTGGGAGATTTTTCTGGACATATCAAACGCCCTCGGATTACCCTCGACTTTTAAAAACCCGGCTGAAATATATGATGAAATGGCGTCTCTCACATATTATTTCAGGGGCATCTCCCATAAAAGGTTGAGGCAAAGATGCCTGCAGTGGCCCTGCACTCATGAATTGCACCCCGGAACGGAACGATTGTATATAGACGGATTTCCTCCGGGACGGGCAACATTTTACCCGATTCCGTATCGGGAACCGTCTGAAAAACTCACTGAAGAATATCCATTGGTCCTTATAACCGGGAGAAGGCTCTATCACTTTAATAACGCGGCTCAGACAAGGAGAACGGATACCGCTTTTGAAAAAGATGAATGCCTTGATATGAACTCTGAGGATATCCGTCGGCTGAATCTGCAGGACGGACAGAGTATAAAGATCATTTCGCGAAGAGGCGAGGTTTTCATGCGTCTGAGATCCGATCCGGCAATCCTTTACGGAACGGTTTTTGCCGCTTTCCACCTGTGGGAGATACCCGTTAATATTCTTACAGGAGGCGCGCGCGATACTTATACTGATGCATATAGTTATAAGTTCACCGCAGTAAGAGTGGAAGGCGCATAATAGGTAGTCTTAAAATTATAGTGCGGTCTTATTAAAAAGGGATAAAGAATCGATACCCTTTGACAAATTCGAGAAAAGTTCTCACAACCATAGTCGAAGGATCCTTATCGAGACCGATAAGATAAAATTTTCTATAGAGGCTTTTGCCGGGCAGTTTCAATGTCTTAATTGTTCCTTCCTTTATTGGTTTGAAAGCGGACCACTTCGAAACGAATGAAATGCCCAGTCCCGACTGGACCATTTGGACCAAAAGTTCCGGGTCTCCGAGTGTCATAAGGATATTTATTTTTCCCATGTCAATTTTTGCCATACTGAAAAAATCATTAATAAATTCTCTTGTACCGGATCCCGCTTCGGGCATAATGAAAGGCTGAGATATAATATCCTGCGTAGTAACTTGCGATTTATTTGTCAGGGGGTTTTGATCGGATGCAATTAAAACAATCTCATCTTCCGCAATTATATCCGGCACAATTCTCGTATCTTTTACACTGCCTTCAACTATTCCTATATCAATTTCTCCCTGTAGAAGTTCATTGATAATCTTTTCCGTATTCGATACCGAAAGGTTTACCTGCACTTCATGATATTTTTTTGAAAAATCGTAAAATACCTGCGGCAAAAGATATTTAGCCGGTGTTGCGCTTGCTCCGATATTTAAAGGTCCTCTTATTTTGTGAACAATTGCGTACAGATCATTTTCCATGTTTTTATACCGTATGAGTATCTGCTGCGCATGATCGTATAGTGCCCTCCCTGCAGGGGTCGGCATGACCGTTTTCCCTTTTCTGCTGAGCAGCTTCATCCCAAGTTCCTCTTCGAGATTTTTGATAAGGTGGCTCATTGCCGACTGAGTCATGAATTTTGCTTCCGCTGCTTTGGAGAAGCTCTTCATTTCTACTATGAGACAGAATGCCCTCAACCGGTGATCTTCCATGTGAGCTATTGTAAGGGGTTCAAAAAGAGACTGTCAACGAATAAAAGACATGAAAATAATTCATGACAATGATGAGGAATATGCATTTGACTTGCGCAGTTTATAAAGACAATTATGTATTGAGTATTGTTCTAATAGAATAACAAACATTTAAAAAGGAGGGTATGATGCCAAAGGAAAAATCAAAGCTTGTAATAGCATCAACCACAAGCACCCAAAATTCCGGTCTTTTTGACATTCTCATCCCTGCATATGAGAAATCGACGCGGTACGGTGTAAAAGTTGAAATTATCGCCGTAGGTACCGGCAAAGCAATCAGAATTGCAAAGAAGGGCGAAGCGGATATGCTGTTTGTGCACGATCCTTTCCGCGAGGAAAAATTTATTGCCGAAGGTTACGGCGTTAACAGGAGGACCGTTATGCATAATGACTTTGTTATTGTCGGCCCTGCATCCGATCCTGCACGGATAAAAAAAACGAAGACGGTGATAGAGGTATTTGAAGAGATCGCAGATAAAGGCGCTCCCTTTGTATCGAGGAGTGACGATTCCGGAACAAACATCAAGGAATTGGATATCTGGGATGATGCCGGCATTAATCCAAAAGGGAAAGGATGGTATTTTGAAGCCGGAGCAAAGATGGGAGATACTCTGATGCTGGCGGACCAAAAGAAGGCCTACACGCTGACCGACATGGGGACATTCCTTAACTATGAATCAAAACTGCAACTGAAAATCCTGTACAAAGGTGACCGGCTTCTCAGAAATCCTTATAGCGTCATCGCGGTCAATCCGGACAGATTCCCTAAGGTCGGATACCGTGAGGCTATGGATTTTATTGCCTTTGTTACTTCACCTGTAGGACAGAGCTTTATAGCGGATTATAAAAAACACGGGGTTAATCTGTTTTATCCTGATGCCGTGCCGTCCGTGATGGAGAAGAAAAAACAAAGTGTCGGCAATTAATTAAAAAGGAGGGTTTGAAATGAGATTTTTGAAATTATTTTTTGTCCTGATTTTAGTTCTCGCAGTTGTCAATGGAGTAGCTCTTTCTGCTGAAAAGGAGATACTCTGTGCATCCACTACGAGCACGGAGAATTCAGGATTGTTCGGGTATATTTTACCGATGTTTGAGAAGAACACGGGAATAAAGGTAAAAGTCGTTGCACGCGGCACCGGCGCAGCCATTGAAATGGGAAAGAGAGGAGACGCCGATGTTGTTTTTGTCCATGCAAAGGAGCAGGAATTAAAAGCTGTTGAGGAAGGTTTATTTGTAAACCGTCATGATGTTATGTATAACGATTTTGTTATTATCGGTCCTCCAAACGATCCTGCGAGGATAAAAGGAATAAAAACCGCCATAGAAGCGTTCCGGAAGATCCGTAAAAGCGGAGAGCAGTTTGTATCACGCGGCGACAACTCGGGAACGCACACAAAGGAATTAGCCATATGGAAAAAGGCCGGAATTGACCCAAAAGGCCAAAAGCGGTATCTGGAAGTAGGGCAGGGCATGGAAAAGACCCAGAGGATCGCTAATGAAAAGAGGGCATATACTTTGACTGACAGGGGAACATGGCTTGCTACAAAGGACAATGATAAACTCGAAATGGCGATAGTCCTTGAAGGTGATCCCGTGCTGTTCAACCAGTACGGCGTAATGGCGGTTAATCCCGGGAAGCACAAGCATGTGAAATATAAAGAGGCTATGGAATTTATCAACTGGCTCATCTCAAAGGAAGGGCAGCAGGCTATCGCCTCATTCAAGGATAAACAGGGGAACCGGCTGTTTATCCCGAATGCGAAATAATAAAGAGCGGCGCTATGGGCTCAATAATAGAAGGTTTCAGGAAGGCTTTTTTTCTTATATTGAATCTTGATCCTGAACTCCTGAAGATAATATTTTTGTCGCTTAAGGTGTCCGGTTTTGCCCTTGTTATTTCGACCGTCATCGGTCTTTCACTCAGCACGCTCCTGAGCTTCAAGAAAATACCGTTGCAGGGGATAATCATAAGTCTGATGAATACTTTCATGGGCCTTCCCCCGGTTGTCGTCGGACTGTTTGTCTATCTCATACTTTCAAGGAGCGGCCCGCTTGGGTTTATGGGTTTGCTGTATACCCCATCGGCAATGGTGACTGCACAGACCATACTTGCTTTTCCGATCGTAGCATCCCTCTGTCATTCGGCCATTATCAGTGTTGATCCTATAATAAAACAGTCTTCAATGACTCTCGGCGCGACACCCGTGCAGATGACTGTTACCATTATGAGAGAAGCACGATACGGAATAATGTCCGGAATAATTGCGGCGCTTGGAAGAGTAATGGCAGAGGTTGGAGCAATACTCATTGTCGGCGGAAACATCGCCGGGTATACAAGAGTTATGACAACAACGATCGCCCTTGAGACTGACAAGGGAAATTTTGAGCTTGCCCTTGCACTCGGGATAATCCTCCTGACGCTTTCGTTGATTATCAATATAATTCTCTACAGAATACAGAGGAGAGGCTCGGTAAACGGATAGATGAGTCTAAGTTTAACGGCATCGCATATCACCAGGAGCTATAATGGGAAACTGAGTTTACATGATTGTTCATTTTCTTTTGACGGGAGCGGCGCCTATATATTGATGGGGCCTAACGGCAGCGGTAAGTCAACGTTTCTCAGGATATGCGCGTTGCTTGAAGAGCCTGACAGCGGAGAGATAAAGTTCTTTTCAGAGGGGGCTGCATTAAAGAATGATATATATCTCAGGCGCAGAATTACCCTCGTGCTGCCGAAAATCGGGATATTCAATACGACTGTTTTTCAAAACGTTGCTTATGGTTTGAAGGTCCGTGGAACGAAAAAAAGTGAGACAAAGGAAAAGGTCCACGATGCTCTGGAATTCGTCGGCCTTAATCATAAGAAGAATTCTCACGCACTGTCGCTTTCGAGCGGCGAAACCCAGCGGCTTGGCATCGCAAGGGCAATTGTAACAGACCCTGAAATACTCTTCCTCGATGAACCGACGGCGTCTCTTGATCCATATAATACGACAATTATTGAAGAGCTTATTACAAAGATAATGGGACGGAATAAAATAACCATTGTCATGGTGACTCACAACCTCTATCAGGCCCAAAGGCTTGCGGATTATGTCCTGTTTATGCATGACGGCAGGATTGCCGATCATGGCGCTGCAAAGGAATTTTTCGCCGGGCCGAAAGATGAAAGGGCATATCGTTTCATTACCGGACAAATGGTGTATTGACGCATTGGTTGAATATAGCAATGGTAGAAATAGTGAAAACCCTTTGCACGGATTATTCGCAAATATTTCTGATTGAACCGAGGATAGGGTATTTGAGCGGTTTTTTTTGCCGATAGTCAAGTACAGTATTTAAAAATAAAGAGGCAAAAGCCTCGCAGGGAGGAACGACCGGGAATGTCCGCCTCAGGCGGATTCGCCGAGGAGAAAGCGAAGATACTCTATCCTCGGTTCAATCCAAAAACTGCGGATGTCTGAAATAAATTTATTTAACTCGATGGATTTATTTAAAAAGATAGTTCATGGTAATTGCATGAAAATATTTTGGTAACACATCTACATAAGTACGCTATGGTATCGAAAAATAAATTTATTTTAGACATCCGCAGTTTCTCTGATAGTGTAATTGTCTTTATCGGTTTAAAGATTATGCAGGGTTTTTACAAATTCGATGTATCGCAAAGGAGGGTCTGTGATTTCAAGTCCTATGCTGTCGGTCAGATCATTCGGCAGGACTTCGGGGCATGACCATTTCACTTTGCAGCGGAGCCTAAGAACTCCCCCTGAAGATAGAAATAATTTTAAGTCTACGTCTCTGCCCGGAAAATATTTCTTATGTTCTTTCACATGAGCAGTGATTATGTGGATACCGTTTTCAGAGATGTTTTCTATAAAGATACCGTGTTTTTCATCACCCGAGATGCGCTCGGCTTTCAGGTTAATCTTTATCCTTTGAGAACGCCTTTTTTCCATGGCGATATTGTAATTATTTTATTCAAAGATAGCAATATCCCTAATAAAAAAGGGGAAACTGTGGCGGATTATGGCCGGGAGTCGGTATATTGTAAAAGTTATTACTACCGTTTTTTGCCGTTCTTCTGCTCGTACATTATGTGGTCAGCCTCGACCAGCAGGTCTTCGATCGATAAAGGGTTTTCAGGATCGGAATGGGCAAAACCGGTGCTAAGAGACAGAGTATAAGGGCGGCTCTCATGTTTGTTGTGGTATTCCAGATGCTCCCTCAGGCGGTTTTCAAACAGTTCGGCGCCGGATTCCGTGTTTTCGAGAGACAGGATTATAAACTCATCGCCCCCGTAGCGGGCGATAATGTCCGACTCGCGGAAGGTCTTTCTGAGTATCCGTGCAGTATCAACCAATGCCCTGTCGCCTTGCCTGTGGCCCAGGGTATCATTAATATCTTTCATGCCGTCAAGGTCTGCAAATATCATTAACAGTCCTTTTTTTGCACGGTTTGCCACTTTTAACTGTTGTTCTGCAAGGGTCAGAAATCCCCGCCTGTTGTACAGCCCTGTCAATTCGTCACGGAGTGAAAGCGCAAGCAATGCTTCTTCGCTTTTGCGCAGCGCCTTCTCGGAGCGTTCAAGCGCTTCAAGCATCCCGTTAATTTCATCCTTCAGGAGCGACAACTCATCCTTCCCTGTAACATGTACCCGCATCGAGGGATCTCTGCTTGCGCCGATGCTTTTTACATCTCTGCTCAACCTTGTTAAACGGGACAAGACCTGTTCTTCCAAAAGAAAAAATGTAACAATGCCCAATACAAGACCGACAACGGTTAAGGAAAGGACAAAATAATAAAAGTTGTTCATCCCCTGATTGTAAATATCCCTCTGCATGGTGATCCTAAGTATTAAGGCCGGTTTGCCGTAGATGTCATTGACGGTCGTATATCCCGCAATCTTGCTCTTGCTCAGCACTTTAGCAAAAACATGGGATTCCGCAGAGAGTGAGTCCCTTGCGTTTTTGAAATCATCCGGCAACACCGGGTTGTTGAACCGGGACATGTCAAGCGCCATATCGTTTGCATCGACTAATTTTTTCAGATAATCGGTATCAAAATACCGTCCAAAGATAAGCGTACCGCGTACGGGTCCTTTCTCCTCACTTTTTAGAATCGGCCGGCCTGCAATAAAGAGCGGACCTTCGGGAAGGAGAACGATACCGGTTATATTATTATTCAAATGATTACGCTGAAGCAGAAACTCGTTATCTGAAAGATAACTTAAAAACCCCTCGGGGACCGGCACAGCCTTATTGCTCTTCAGGTCATATGCCTTTGATAATACAATGTTGCCCGATGCGTCCATGAGCATTATCAGGTTAAGTCTCAGGGTGCTGAACGTTGAATCAACAAGGTTGACTTCAATATACTTATCGTTTTTATCCTTGATAAACTCGTATGTATCGTCCCATGAAGCCCAGTCCCGCGCCGTACTGTTCAGGTTTGTAAGGTTTTCGGTAATAAACGCCTGTGTCCTGTGGATATTCTGAAAAACATACTTTTCTTCGAGTTTCAAAAAACTTCTTAAAATAATGAGCCTCGACATTAAAGATAGCAATACAATAAGAATAAAAAGGGTGGCGCCGACGATCAGCAGGGTTTTCTTACGGAGAGTCATATGTCACAAACCCTATGCTTGTGCCCGGTATTCTTTAAGCAGTTATGTCCGGTATGAGAGATCATAATCGATAATTAGCAAGTATCATACCTATTCCTGACCATATTGGGCCTTAAAGGAACGGCATAGTTGTAATGCATTGTAACATAATGTTTTTTAAGCAATTGAGCAGCTTTGGGGTTTATTTTATTACAGTGTGCTTGCGGTAGTTTTAGTAACATTTTTTGTACTGCTATTCTCAAAACTTTCTCAGTATGAGAATATTTTGAGAATATAGGGCAATTATTTAAGCTGAAGCCTAATGTTGTGATGTCGCCATAAGATATGGGACTTCAGAAAAAAATATGCCTCCCCGATGAAACCGTCGCTCCTGAAGGTCGGAAGGGATATTCTTCTTCTGCCTGTTTTTTACGGATGCAAAGGCTTTTCTTAATGCGATTATTTCGTTATAATTCATACGGTATTATTTTATATGTTACGGAATTTTTTAGCCTGTTCAGAAAAAGGAAGAACAGATCGGGGACTATTGCACTATCAATATGAACATCCGTAATTTTCTTCGGCAAGTATTTTTATTCAGTTCCTTCACGGCAAAGGAGATGGAGCTTCTTGAGGCTGCCGCTTCTTTTAAGGAAATAAATAAAGGCGGGCAGGTATTCTCAGAGGGCCTTGACGCCGCGGCCTTCTTCATCGTTGTCACCGGCAGGGTGAAAATCTACAAGGTTTCTCCCGACGGAAAGGAACATACGCTGCACATTCACGGTCCGGGAGAGCCCGCAGCAGAGGCCGCCATTTTCGATTCTATGATGTACCCTGCCTCCTGTATGGCATTAGAGGATTCGACATTAATTCAAATTTCAAGAGACGGTATTTTAAATCTCATCAAAAAACATCCTGAAATGGCATTAAAAATGATGAGCGGTTATTCGAAGAGACTCAGACAATTCGTTGCAAAGATCGAGGAGTTGTCCCTGAAGGATATCAAATCCAGGCTTGCGGGCTATCTCCTTGAAAACAGCGTTGTCGAAAACGGCAAGACCGTTTGTTATCTCGACTATTCAAAGAAAGAACTTTCTTCCCTCCTCGGTACAATCCCTGAAACCCTATCAAGGGCCCTGGCATTTTTAAAACAACGGAAACTGATTGCCGAAGAAAACAACAAGATAATCATCCCCGAGCCGGAAAAGCTCCGGATGTTTGCAGAATAAGTCAGTAACCATTTTGCACTCCGGTTTCGGCTTAAAGCCCTCCTGCTGTCGGCTCGAGGCGGACGGTCGCCACTGCCGCCTTGCCTTCGGCTCATACTTCTGGTAGCATTCATGGTGAGGGACACAGGTTCCCGAAAGGCAAGAATATGACCGGCAACACCAAAGGAGGCACACAATGGGAGACAAAGGCGGCAAAAAAGACAAAGACAAGGACCGGAAACAACAGGCGATCAAACAGGCAAAAGATCTGAAAGAGAAGAAGGACAAACAAACGAAAAGCGCACTGAAATAGGAATGGCTGAAGATAAAAAAGGCGGGACAGGCGGTATTTCCGGTATATATTGGAGGTACATTGCGGTATTTTTTATAGTTTCCGCATTGTTATATTCATGGAATAGCTTTTTCAGCACAGGCGCTCCAGCGCAATATACGGTAAATTACAGTCAGTTCATAGAGCAATTGAACGCAGGCAATATCAAATCCGTTTCAATAAAAGCTCTGCATGTAAGCGGTGAATTCGTTAAAGAGGTGAACATACAGTTCCAGGGGGCAAAGAAACCCGCAAATGTGAAATACTTTCAGACCTTCCTGCCTTCTTTCCAGGGTGAGGGACTCCTGTCCCAACTGAGGGAAAAGAATGTGATTATCAACATCGAGTCTGCTGAACAGGGATATTTGTGGCAGATTTTGGTCGGGATCTTGCCGTGGGCGCTGATCATCGGTTTCTGGGTCCTGATGATGAGGAGGAATCAGAAGATTCAGGGTGGTCCGGGCGGGCTCTTTACGTTCGGAGCAAGCAAGGCCAAACTGTATGATACGAAAAAACCGAGCATAACCTTTAAAGACGTTGCAGGCATGGACAATGTAAAGATGGAACTGAGAGAGACGATAGAGTTTCTGAAAGACCCTTCCAGATTCGAAAAGATAGGCGCCAAAGTACCTAAAGGGGTGCTTCTAATCGGGCCTCCGGGAACGGGCAAGACCCTTTTTGCGCGTGCAACAGCAGGGGAGGCAGCGGTGCCTTTTTACAGCATCAGCGCTTCTGAATTCATCGAGATGTTCGTAGGAGTCGGCGCTTCACGCGTCAGGGATATGTTCAAAAAGGCGAAGGCGTCCCAGCCAAGCATTATTTTTATAGATGAGATTGATGCCGTAGGCCGTACACGCGGAGCGGGGCTTGGAGGCGGAAGTGATGAACGGGAGCAGACGCTGAACCAGCTTTTGAGTGAAATGGACGGATTCGATCCACATGAGGAAGTGATTGTTATGGCAGCTACCAACAGACCGGACGTGCTGGATCCCGCACTTTTGAGGCCCGGAAGGTTCGACCGGCATGTCGTGATAGACAAGCCGGGATGGAAAGAACGGAAGGCGATCCTTGAAATCCATGTCAGAGGCAAGGTGCTGGCAGATAATGTAGATTTCGAGACGCTGGCGAGGGGCACCACGGGCATGACAGGCGCCGACCTTGAGAATCTTACAAACAAAGCCGCACTCGTTGCTTTGAGAGAGAATAAAGAGAAAATAGATATGCACGACTTTGAAGAGGCCGAGGACATTATTCTTATGGGAGCAGTGAGAGAGGAGACCATAAGCGATACTGAAAAGCGGATCACTGCGTATCATGAGGCAGGGCATACCCTTGCCGCATGGGAACTTCCCGGTGCTGATCCGATATACAAGGTGAGCATTATCCCTCGCGGAATGGCGATGGGTGTTACACAGCTCCTGCCCGGGGAAGACAGACATTATTATCCACGCACTTATCTCATGAACAGATTGAGTATAGCCCTTGCAGGAAGGGTTGCAGAAAAGATCGTCTTTAACGACATCAGCAGCGGCGCACAGAACGACCTGAAAGAAGCAACTTCATTAGCCGAGAAGATGGTAGCGCAGTGGGGAATGAGCGACAGGGTCGGCCCGATAAATCTCGGACGCGGAGAAGAACATCCGTTCCTGGGCAGGGAGCTGTCCCTACCAAAGCGCTACAGTGAGGAGATGGCCTGGGTCATGGACCAGGAGATCCGGAAAATGATCATCGATGCGGAATCAAGGGCGACTGAAATATTGACAGTGAAAAGGCATACGCTTGATGCACTTGCAGAGGCCCTGATGAAGGAAGAGATGCTTGAAAGGGCGGATGTGGAAAGGATAATCCAGGGTTCGAAAGAATAGAAAGATCATTGCATATCAGCACCTGGTGACAATGTAGACAAAATTTTTTTAAAAAAATTACCGACGCAAACGAAGCGAAACGGAAAATGAGTTTCCATGAGCTCTCACACGTAGTATACTGAAATAGTTGAGTGAATCTGATATCTAAAGGAGAAATTTATGAAAACAAAAGTGGGTTTGTGGATTGACCATAAGAAGGCAATTGTAGTGGCTGTTACGAGTAAAGGGGAAGAGATAGGGCTGATAATATCGAAGGCTGAAAAACAGCTCCGCCGTTCCGGTGATTCACCTCTTAAGGGGTCCTATGAATCATTACAGGTACCGGAAAGTGACAGCCGCCAGAGAACGTTAACGGGACATCTCAACATTTTCTACGATGCGGTAATTGCGAGTATTCGTGATGCAGAAGCTATACTGATATTTGGTCCCGGTGACGCAAAAGACGAACTGAAAAAACGTCTTAAAAGAAACAACCTCGGCGGACGAATCGCAGGTCTTGAAACAGTTGACAAGATGACTGATCGTCAGATTGCGGCGAAAGTTCGGAAGTACTTTCAGAAGTAGGAGGCCGGCGTAAGTTTCATGAAAGTTATGAAGTTCGGGAATGAAACTCTTATCGATCTTAACAAAGTTCTATCAAGACATTTTAGGCTGACTTTCTCGACAATTCGTAAGTAATGACGCCAATTATGGATCGATGGCATTATTATGAATATAGTATTTCAGGTTTGTATTGTTACAAGGAGTGAAATATGGAAAAAGAGAAATTTTCGAGGAAGATAAGCTTTCTCAGGGCTGGTTGGTGGATAATACACTGTATAGGAATAACCATGGTCTATGCACTTGGCCATATTCTCTGGAGGTAACATGCTCAAATACTTTATGAGATATAAACCCGGATGGTGGATCCTTCATGTTGTTGTCATTGGGCTTACTTTTTACATAGGTCACATGATGACCTTTAAATTTTAGGTAACCCATGAAGAAAAACACATTATTAATAGCTTTATTTTTATTGGCCGTATCAGGGTTAATGCTTCACTACAGGATTCACAACTTTATGGTTGCCGACGCTTTACATCCGGGCAATCTCATATTCGACGGAACACGGTTCCCTGCCACCTTGTTCCCGGTAATCGATGTTGTATTAGTCACCGCTCTTTTTATGTCACGAAAGACTGCGGTGTATGGTTATCTCCTCAATGGCCTCATCGTTATTTATGGAACGATATTCATGGCCCATTTCAGTATCTCGGAGATGATAGCAAAGTCCGTCCCCCTTAGTTCCATGTTGTTGAAGTCAACCCTTCCGGATATAGGCATAGCGTGGGGAGATTTCTTCGTCGGCAAAGCTCTTTATGATATGTATATGAGGGGAACAAGTTAAAAATTCTCTTTTTATCAATGACATTGCTTTAATAGCTCTGTTACCTGCTTCCTGAAGCACGCATGATTAAAATTTGCTATAATGGTGCAGATTTCAAACGATATTCATGTCGTTATGAATTATGAATAAATATCTTCGCTTCGGAAAATATCTTATGGAAAAAGATCTAATAACAGCTAAGGCTGTTATTAGTGCAAGATTGTTGCAGAGAAGAAATAACAGAATGATCGGAGAGCATGCTAAAGACAAAGGGTGGCTCACAGATACTAATATCCTGAGGATATTAGTAATACAGGAAGAAACACGCGAAAAATTTGGAGAGATTGCGGTGAGAGAGAAGTATTTGACGAAGGAACAGCTATATGAGCTTATAAAGGAACAAAGCGATGCTTATATGTTTTTTGGCGAAGCCTTGGTCAAGATGGGGGTTATTTCTGAAGAAGAGGTAATCAAACAACTAAAAGAATACAATAAGTTATTAACCCGGCACTCAACAATATTAATAAATAGGGACACATGAGCCTCTATTTCCCTGTTTCATCATGATTTCGGATCTGCAAAATCTTCTTCCTGTAGCCTACATACAAAAAAATTGTTAAAATAGTCTGCATCCCAACTGATAATTGTCGAATTTAGGAACCATGATTAAAATTAAGCGAACGAATAGAAAAACCTCGAAAATAAATCTTCATGCAGGAAATTTCACTGCACGTCAATCGGCGGAGATTTGTAATATGGCATTAGCTTTTCAAAACAGAGGACAAATTAATGAGCAATAAGCTGCTATATAAAGTATGAAAACACTTATCATGTTTGGAGCCTTCGTCGGATCATGCGCCGGAAGTTACATCCCCGTGCTTTGGGGAGGCAGTTTGCTTTCGATGTCATCATTGTTGCTGGGTGGGGTCGGCGGCTTTGCCGGCATTTGGATCGGATATAAAATCGCGGTTCGGATGGATATCTAAGCAGTAATCAACATAGTATGGAAATTTTTGAAATACACAGTACCTATGTTACCAAGAACCTAAAATTGGAAATCCCTTTTATCTGTGACTTCCTGTAATCTTGTATTGACAACTCGCATCAAACCTTATATAGTTCGCCTGATAATCATTGGTCTGGGCGAATGGCATAATACAAACCGTGGTATCAGAAACAATCCGAAACAAATAGACATCGGGGGTAACAGAAATGTTGACATCAAATGAAATAATCATACGTCTCCTTTTAGGCACTCTCTTTGGCGGGGTAATAGGATTTGAGAGACAGGTTCATGGCCGACCCGCAGGGTTTAGAACTCATATACTCGTCTGTATTGCAGCCGTTTTAATAATGCTTATTTCAGAATACTATCAATATCAGAGTGGTATTGATCCATCATATATAAGGATAGATCCGGGAAGAATTGCAGCCGGAGCATTGGCTGGAGTTGGATTTCTTGGAGCGGGTGTTGTATTAAAAGCAGGCTTGTCAATACAAGGTCTTACCACCGCTGCTTGCATTTGGGTAGTGTCCGCCATAGGGCTTGCTATCGGCAGCGGGCTCTATCTTGCAGGTGCTGTCACCTTCGTCATAACAATATTTTCACTTGCTTCATTAAGAATTGTAGAGAGAAAAATGCCTAAACTCACGTTTAGATTCCTTACCATAACTGCGGACCTGAATGCCGATGAAGATCAGATTATATCAATCATCAAAAAAACTGATTTATCTGTAGTCAATATAGATTACGAACAGTGTACAGACAGTGGGATAATAATCTTTTATATTACAGTTTCATTTTATCGTTCTCATTCATTGAAGGCGCTCATTAATGAGCTCTCAGCCCTTAGCTTTATAAAGAGAGTCTGCATAAAGACCGAAGAAAAATGATGCATGGGGATTACTGCTCCAGTGGGGCAATCTTCCTCCTACTGAACACTTTCAAAAATTGATATAATGAGGCATAGTACAAAAGGAAATAGGTAAGTAACTAAGAAAATCATATGGTTAGCAGTTTGTTTGATGCTTATAGATAGCGTTGCCGTTGCAGCAATTAAACAACAGAAACTTTTGGCTTCAGACCCTAAGATATTTGATCATTTACGGATAGGAGAGAAGATGCGTTGGTTGTCATTCGTGCTAATTTTTTTGCTTTCGAGCGTGAAGGTTTTTGGTCAAACAGCGGAGCATTTCGATGTAGTGGTTTATGGCGGCACTGCCGGCGGTGTGATTACGGCAGTGGCGGCAGCGCGCGAAGGTTTAAAGGTCGCATTGCTTGAACCCGGCAATCATCTCGGCGGGATGGTCACCGGTGGACTAAGTGCCACCGATCGCGGAAAGAAAGAAGTCGTCGGCGGCTATTCACTGGAATTCTATGAACGACTCGGTCGTCATTACGGCAAAAAAATCAAGTGGAATCCCGAACCGCGCATCGCCGAAAAAGTTTTTCAGGAAATGATTCAGGAAGCGAAGACAGTGACTGTTTTCTATCGGCATCGGCTAAAAGAGGAAGGCGGTGTGAAAAAGAAAGGACTGAACATCATAGAAATCAGGATGGAGAACGGCAGCGTGTTTCACGCGACTATATTCGTTGATGCGACCTACGAAGGCGATTTGATGGCGCAAGCCGGCGTTTCTTACACCTGGGGCCGTGAAGACACCAAGCAATATAACGAATCGTTTGCCGGCGTGCGGCCCAAGGGCCACAATCAGTTCGATTTTACGGTCGCGGCCTATGACAAAAATGGAACGCTGCTGCCTGAAATCCGGAAGAAACCGAGCGGTGATTTGGGCATGGGAGATCGAAAAGTTCAGGCTTATAACTTTCGGATGATTTTTACGAACGATCCAAATAATCGCGTTCCCTTCCCTAAACCTCCACATTACGATCCGAAGCGTTATGAATTGTTGGCGCGCTTTTTCCTTGAATTCGTTAAGCAGAAAGGACGCCCGCCGCGCGTCGATGATATTCTTCTGCCGCGCAAGATCGCAAATAACAAATGGGACTTCAATAATCACGGGCCGTTTTCGACGGATTATATCGGCAAGAACTGGGACTATCCAAATGCCGGCTACAAGAGACGCGCAGAGATTTGGCAAGATCATGTCAATTACACTAAGGGGCTTTTCTACTTTCTGACGCATGATCCGCGTGTGCCAAAGCCGTTGCAATATGATACGAATGAATTCGGTTTGGCGAAGGACGAGTTTGTTGATAACGACAACTGGCCATATCAGCTCTATATCCGTGAGGCACGGCGGATGATGGGCGATTTTGTGATGACGCAGAAGGACATTCAGACCGAGTTGACCAAGCCGGATACCATCGGCATGGGTTCTTACCACGGTGACGCGCACAATGTGCAACGCTACGTTACGGAGCAGGGCTATGCGCAGAATGAAGGTAATATAGCAGTAAGGGTCACTCCGTACCAGATTCCTTACCGCATTCTGTTGCCAAAGAAGAGCCAGGTGACAAATCTGTTGGTGACGGTTTGTTTCTCGGCCAGTCATGTCGCTTACTCGACGCTGCGGATGGAGCCGGTCTATATGATCATTGGTCAGGCCGCAGGCGTAGCAGCGAAAATGGCAATTGAAAAGAAAGTCGCTTTGCATGACATTGACACCATTGCACTGACCACCAAGCTCCGCGATCAGCGAGCAGTGATAGAATCGAAGCGCCAAGAAGTTGAGAGAGAGATAACCGGCATAGGCCGGTATTTGCGTTGACAGTCGTTGTAAACCGAGATCGTGACGTGCGATTAACTACGAGTATTTGGAGTGGCTGTTTCACCTGTTCATATGGCAAATCCGGAATCAAAACAACTTTTTGACAAAGGCATAGATGCATTGTCTGAGGGTAAAATACTTGCCGCTCTTTCATGCTTCGAGAAAGCATTTGCAATAGAAGAGGACCCGTTAATCAGTTCTTTCTTCGCCTTTTGTATTGCAAAAGAACGAGGAGAGGTTCAAAAAGCAATTTCCCTTTGTAATGCTGCCATAAAAAAGGAACCGGGAAATTCATTCCATTATCTAAACCTCGGGAAAATATACCTGCTTAAAAAAAATAATAAAGAAGCAATAAATATTTTCAGACAAGGGTTAAATTATGAAGAGAACCAACAGATTGCTGATGAGTTGAGTAAGCTTGGAACAAGAAAACCGCCGATTATTCCTTTTTTGAAAAGAAGTAATATCATCAATAAATATCTTGGTATGATACTGAGCCGATTAAAACTAAGATAATTTTTAAAAACACTATGGAAATTTTGTTGAAAATAGGAATAAAGGAGACAGATCATTTCCGGTCTTGATTTGGTTTTTCCTTAGTCGCACCGGTATGAAAAATTATCGTACTTGCGGAGCAGATAATTATGAGAGATTAAAGGAACCCTTGACTAAAGTCAAAGACTCTTCGATTTGTTCGGCATATACTTAAGGGAAGAACACCAAGAGGAGGGACGACATGAAAAGGAAGATAATAACTATTGATGAAGCGCTCTGCGACGGGTGCGGCAATTGCGTGAGCGGCTGTTCGGAAGGCGCATTGCAGCTTATTGACGGTAAGGCGAAGCTTGTAAAGGAGGATTTCTGCGACGGTTTCGGCGACTGCATCGGGGAGTGTCCTACAGGGGCGCTGAAGATTGAAGAGAAGGAATCGAAGCCGTTTGACATCGAGTCTACAAAGGAGTATCTGTTGAAAACCGGGGGCAGGGAAGCGGTCCGTCGGATGGAAGAGGCGCAGAAAAAGCATGAGCCGCATGAGCATAAGGCCCTACCATGCGGGTGTCCGGGGAGTTTGGCAAGGACAATAGATAGAGTTGCTCCGGCTGAGACCTTATGCAGCATAGAAAAAGAAAACCCCCGGCTTGGGAACTGGCCTGTGCAGATCCATCTCCTGCCGCTCGAGGCGCCATATTATCAGGGAGCGGACCTGCTGGTGGCTGCCGACTGCTGCGCTTATGCATATGACGGGTTTCACAATAAATTTATCAAAGGGCGCATTGTTGCAATCGGCTGCCCGAAGCTTGACAATGCAGGCGCCTACAAGGAAAAAATTGCCGCTATTCTGAAGGGTAACGATATAAAAGCGGTGTCAATTGCCTATATGGAAGTGCCGTGCTGCGCAGGTCTGGTGAAGCTTGTTGAGGAAGCGGTTAATGAGTCCGGGAAACATATACCGGTGGAAAAAACTAAAATAGGGATTAAAGGACGGGTTATCTGACCCGGATTATTCACAAATTTTTCCGATTGAACTGAGAATAAAGTATTTGCGCTTTCTCCTCGGCGAATCCGCCTGAGGCGGACATTCCCGGTCGTTCCTCCCTACGAGGCTTTTGCCTCTTTATTTTCACACACTGTATTTGACTATCGGCAAAAAAAAACCGCTCAAATACTCTATTCTCAGTTCCTGTTGCCGATTTTATGAATAATCCGGGCTAAAAAAGGGGGATTTTAAATGCACCCGCTTCACCGAAGCGGTTGCCGCACAAAATTGTTTTTTGCTTGCCAAAAATGTCTTTAAATTTGTAGTATAAATAGACGGCAAACGGTTGCCGTCTATTTTGTAAAGCAGGGTAGCGCAAATTACGCAAGGGTTATCGCAATAACCATGAGCCGCAGGCTTCGGCCTGCGTTTTAGTCTTTAACCCTGATGATTAAACATAATGAAACAGTGTAACTTTATTCAATATTTATCGAGGTAACCGCTATGTGCAGACTTGCCGCAATAACATCAGTCAAATATTTTTCTCCGATGGAAAACATCCTTGCCCTTGAGACCATGAAAGAAGGGCACGACGGCTCGGGTCTCGGACTTACACTCAAAGACCTCGGAGGCCATTTTGAAAAACTCAAAGCCTATCCGATACTCTCGGGTATATGCTCCAAAAAAGGGGCCAAGATACTGGACGCTTATATGGATAAGGCCGGGTTCAAGCTTAAAGACATCTGGGCTCCCAGGATAAAACCGGTAAAGGGGATCCTGCAGCGCGATCATTATTTTGCCAGAATATATGACTATCCGGCTTCCTATGTGCACAAACCCGTGAAAGAAAAGGAAGACCTCCTCATGAATGTCCGTATCGCATTGAGGAAGATCGGCGAGCCCGACGAATCGATCTTCGTCTTTTCCTTCTATCCCGATGTGCTTACCCTGAAAGAAGTCGGAGACCCTTTGCAGGTCGGCGAGTTCTTCGGTCTTGATAGCGACCATTTAAAGGCCAAAGTCATATTCGCACAGGGCAGACAGAACACCAACTATGCGATTTATCTGTACGCCTGCCATCCCTTTTTTATTCAGGGATATTGTTCAATGACAAACGGCGAGAATACGGCTTTTGTCCCCATACGGGAATTTTTAATGGGCAGAGGGCTTCCCGGTTACACAGGCTATAACAGCGACAGCGAAGTATTTACGCATATACTCCATTACACGGTAAGGCAGCTCGGTTTTCCGCTGACCTATTATAAAGATGTGATCACGCCGCTGAAAGAAACGGAAACGGAAAAAAGAAGAGACAGCGCCGCCTTGAAGCTGATAAAGCAGTCATTAAGACCTTTGTGCATCGACGGTCCGAATGTCGTTATAGGCTTTACCCCTGACGGGTCCTGCTTTATGGTCCATGATGCCAAGAAACTGCGGCCCGGGGTAGTAGGCGGAATAAACGGCAAATACGCTTTGATGTCGGAGGAGTGCGGGCTTGACAGTGCGGTACCCAAACGTGACAAAGCAACGGATATATTCCCGATGAAATACGACATGGTTATTGTCAAACCTCATGCAGAGGAGGTAACGGTATGGAACCAGCTACAAGGTTAGACCACAATCATCAACTCTCTTTAAAAGAGCTTCCTTATATTGTCAGGTGGAAAGACCACAGATGCACCCGCTGCGGCAGATGCACGGCAGTCTGTCCGGTCAAGGCGATCGAACCTTCCGTCAAGGTCAAGAGGACCGTTTATTCGGAAGGACCCTTGCCGGAACCGCAGGCAACCCGAAAGATAGTCCAGGTTGTCGAGCAGGTTACGGATATCGAAAGATACTGCACGGGATGCGGGACATGCACCTTGGTCTGTCCTAATGACGCTATAGAACCCGAGTATAATCCGCAGAACAAATTCCTTCATTACAAAAATAAAGGCGGAGAAGGATACAAGAGGGGAGGGCGGAGAAACGACCCGTCCATCTCAACGCTTGACAGGCTTAAATTCACGAGGATCTCGATGCTCACCGACCCCGCCCTTGATGCGGGACGGCATGAGTTCCGGGTCAGAACGCTCCTTGGCAGGATATTGCCTGCCGATGAATTGCCGTTGAAAAATGTAAACGGCACGCTGATGCCCGATGACAATAGCGATAATTCATTCCGCCGGTCAGGGAAATCTTCCCGATCATGATAGGAAGCATGTCCATAGGCGCTCTCTCGCCTCCCATGTGGGAAGGCCTTGCCATGGGCATCGCGTATCTGAATGAAATGGAAGGTCTGCCGGTCGTTATGTGCTCCGGCGAAGGCGGCGTACCGCCGCGACTTTTGAAATCGCGTTTTCTCAAGTATTTTATCATACAGATCGCCTCCGGATATTTCGGATGGGATGAGATTATCCATGCCATACCCCATATGGTCGAAGACCCCGCCGCCATTGAGATCAAGTATGGTCAGGGCGCGAAACCCGGCGATGGCGGGCTTCTCATGGCACAGAAGGTCCTCAATCTGATTGCAGGCATCAGAGGCGTTCCGAAATTTATAGACCTTGCATCGCCTCCGACCCATCAGACAAAGTATTCCATCGAAGAGGCGGTGGCAAAGATGATACAGTCCATGTCAATGGCGTGGGGCTTCAGAGTGCCCGTATATCCGAAGATTTCAGGGACCAAGACGGCCCGCGCAGTGCTCAATAACCTTGCGAGAAACCCCTTTGCTGCGGCGCTCTCAATCGACGGCGAGGACGGCGGTACAGGGGCTGCATATAATGTTTCTTTAGACAAGATGGGGCATCCCATAGCTTCTAATTTAAGGGAATGCTATCTCGACCTTGTCAAACAGGGGAAGCAGAACGAACTGCCGCTGATCGCGGCAGGCGGAGTTGCCAAGAAAGGCAACCTGGCGGCCAATGCCGCGGCGCTTATCATGCTCGGAGCATCGGCGGTCTCAATCGGCAAATATATGATGCAAGCAGCGGCTAACTGCTTCGGCGATGAGTATAACCGCTGCAACCTGTGCAATACGGGCAAGTGTCCGAGAGGCATAACCACACAGGACCCTAAACTTTACAGGAGGCTTGATTCCGACAAGGTTGCCGAGCGCGTCGTC
>JBAZWR010000009.1:0-39079 GCA_041660325.1 Thermodesulfovibrionales bacterium
CCGTGACACAACGTTTAATTCGGGAAGTAAGTAAACGGAGCCGGAAATCTTACAGGACCATATTCCTATAGGATAATCGTAAGTATTATGTACAATATATGGACAAATGTGCATGCCCCGGCAATCCATAATCAAAGTCCGGGTAGCAGAGCGTCTTGAAAAGGCGTCTTATATTATCTGATGCAACTCGTTCTTGACATCAGATCATCCATGCGCTAAGATTCTTGTTGAATATTGAGTGGCGCGAAGAAAAGGCAGGAGAATAAAGGAGAGGGTATGACTAATGGGCCGACGGAGAAATTGGCTGTCCTGATTGATGCAGACAATGCACAACCTTCAATAATCGAGGGACTTCTTGCGGAAATCGCGAAATACGGGACAGCAAACGTAAAGAGGATATACGGGGACTGGACCGCACCGCAACTGAAGAGCTGGAAAGACCTTTTGCTTCTCCATTCTATACAGCCGATTCAGCAGTTTCGCTATACAGTGGGCAAGAATGCAACGGATTCTGCAATGATTATTGATGCAATGGATCTGCTGTATACGGATAAATTCGACGGCTTCTGCATTGTTTCGAGTGACAGCGATTTTACAAAGCTGGCGTCGAGAATCAGGGAAGCGGGTCTTGTAGTCTATGGATTCGGCGAGAAAAAAACACCCGGGCCTTTTGTCTCCGCATGCGACAAATTCATATACACAGAGGTTTTGATCTCCAAAGAAGATGACAATCTGCCCATCATACGAAAATCTGCCAACGAGTTAAAGCAGGACACCAAGCTGGTGAATCTCTTAAGGAACGCTGTTGACGCGTCGTCGGACGAGAGCGGATGGTCTCATCTCGCACCTGTAGGAAACAACATAGCCAAGCAAGTCCCGGATTTTGACCCTAGGAACTATGGATACAGGAAACTCAGGGAACTGGTTGCAGCAACGAGGCTTTTTGAAATAGAAGAGCGTTCGGTAGGCGCCGGTCAATCTAAAGCCATTTACATAAAAGACAAACGTAAACAGTAAGACATTAATCTTCTCACCCGCACATGCCGAATTGCCGTGTTAAATTGCCGCAAAAAAAACGGAAACAGGCAGTCTTTTGCCGGGGGCTGCAAAGCGAACAGCGCCGTATTTTTCTGTAGACCCGTTACTTCATGACCGCGCCGCTGCCGGCGGAGCTGACCATCCTTGCATATCTCGCAAGGTATCCCGTTGTTATCTTCGGCTTTATCGGCTTCCACCTGTTGAGACGCTCTTTGATTTCAGCATCCGACAAGAGAACGTCAATTTTCCTGTTCGTAATATCTATCCTTATTTTGTCCCCGTTTTTTAAAATCGCAATAGCGCCGCCTTCCATCGCCTCGGGAGAAATATGTCCGATGCACGGTCCTCTTGTTCCGCCGGAAAACCTGCCGTCGGTTATCAATGCAACCGATTCGCTCAGACCCATGCCTGCAATGGCTGCCGTGGGTGAGAGCATTTCCCTCATGCCGGGACCGCCTTTTGGCCCTTCATATCTGATAACAACGACGTCTCCGGCTTTTATCTTTCCGTCCAGGATAGACTTCATACCGGCTTCCTCGGAATCAAAGACCCGCGCCGTTCCCTCAAACCGCATCATATTCGGTGTTACGGCAGACTGCTTTACAACAGCGCCGTCCGGCGCAAGATTGCCTCTCAGGATTGCAATGCCGCCTTCTTTGTGATAAGGCTTATTCATCGGTCTGATAACGTCTTCATCGACAACCTCTGCGGAATCGGCAATCTCATAGATCTTCCTGCCGCTGACAGTGATATTGTTATGCAGATTTTTCCGCAGCCTTTTCATCAAAGCCGGGATGCCGCCTGCCCAGTCGAGGTCTTCAAGATAATGCCTTCCGCCCGGCAGCATATCGGCAAGATGGGGCGTTTTTTTGCTCAGGATATCAAAAGTCTCGAGGGGCAGTTCAACCCCGGCATCATGAGCGATAGCGGGAATATGGAGCACGGTGTTAGTTGAACCTCCGAGTGCAAGGTCCGCCATAATCGCATTCTCAAAAGCGGTCCTTGTGAGGATCTTTCTTGAGGTGATATTCTTCTTTATCAATTCAACGATTCGCTCGCCGCTTTCAAAGGCGATCCTTCTTTTATCGGCAGATACGGCAAGGGAGGTCGCACATCCCGGGAGGCTCATGCCCAGGGCTTCAGTAATACATGCCATGGTATTAGCGGTGTACATGCCCTGGCATGAACCGGCGCCCGGACAGGCGCACATTTCAAGGGCTTCCAGTTCATCCTTTTTTATCAGGCCTTTTTTATATTTCCCAACGGCTTCAAAGGTATCATTAACGAGCGACAGTCTTTTCCCATGTAAATGGCCGGAGAGCATAGGGCCGCCTGTTACAACGATTGCCGGGATATTCAGCCTTGCAGCAGCCATAAGCATGCCGGGAGTAATCTTGTCGCAGTTAGTAAGGAGAACAAGACCGTCGAATTGATGGGCCTCTGTGATGGACTCGACCATGTCCGCGATAAGTTCTCTTGAAGGCAGGGAATAATGCATGCCCTTATGACCCATGGCTATCCCGTCGCAGATTCCGGGAATACCGAAAAGAAAGGGATATCCGCCTCCGGCGTGAACCCCCTTTTCAATAAAACGTTCGATGTCCCTCATGCCGATATGTCCCGGAATAATATCGGTAAAGCTTGTCGCAACGCCGATAAACGGTTTTTTCATTTCACTTTTACAGATGCCGGTAGCATACAGAAGCGCCCTGTGAGGAGCGCGTTCAATGCCTTCTTTAATGGTTTTGCTTCTCATAGTCGGTTACCCCCTGACGTTTTATTACATAAAATAGTAACACAAAGCTTAATGAAAATCCCCCCTGTAACCGCTTTGATAAAGGTGTACAGAGGGGATTTGAAAAGTACGTTATTGATTTACTAAACGACTTTTTTGTATTCCCTTATAAGTTCCGCCATACGGTCTTTTCTCAGGAGTTTCAGTTTCTGGATTCTCTTTCTTTCCACTTCTTCTTCCGGAGTAAGATAGCGTTTGTTGTCTATTTCTGCAAGGAGTCCGTCAAGGTTTCTGTGTTCTTCGCTGAGTTTTTTGAATTCGTCGTTCTCTTTTTTTAATTGGTCAACAATCTCCTGTTCTTTCAAAGTGCCCTCCTTTTGCTTGAAAATTTATATTTTACATCACTCAATCGCTAATATAACCCCATCAATTGCATAAAATGAAAGACAGACATGACAAATCACGAAAGCTTTCGGGACCTTTCAAATTGATGACCTTTTTTGCAATGTTCAGGTAACCTCTCATTATATATCCAAAATTATATCTCTTGCAGAATATTTTCTGCAAGTTTCGACGAATTTTCTATGCAATCATTTACGCCTATCCCCCGGTAAGCGTTTCCGGTGAGGTATAGCCCTTCGAATTTTTTAACGATTTCATCCAGAGCCTTGATTTTCTCCTCATGCCCCGGGAAATACTGGGGGATACCCTTTTTGTGGGTATAGACTTTTGCGAAATCAGGCTCTATCTTTATTTCCATAATATCTCTTAATTCACCCATAACCAGAGCTATAAGTTTATCTTCATCCATTTCCGCCAGTTCGGACCTTCTGGCGCCTCCGAGCATGGTCCTCAACAGGACATATCCCTCAGGCGCCCTGTTCGGGAATACGCTTGAATCCCACAGCGTCCCCAATATCTTTCTGCCCTCTTTGAAGGGGATAAGAAAACCGAACCCGTCCAGAGAACGGTTAAGCCGCTCTTTTTTGTATCCGAGACATATGACGGAAACCGAGGGATAGTAGATTTCATTAAGGGTTGATAAAAGTGTTTTATCCAGGCTTTTAACCATTTCAGCGGCTGCAAAAGCGGGCGCTGCGCAGACTACGGCATCGGCTTCGAGAGCTGAACCGTCCGACAGATGGACAATATAAGTCCTGCCTTTTTTATCGATAGATTGAGCGGTTACGCCGGTTCTCAGTCTCTCTCCAAGAAAAGTGGAGAGGGAATTAATCATGGTTCCCATCCCTTCATAAAATGAAGTAAGCGTTCCGCCGGGTCCGGCGCCGACTTTTTTGCCGCTTTTTTTGGCTTCTTTCTGAAGTTGTAACATGCCCCTGATGAGGCTGCCATAAGTTTGTTCAAGATTGTATACTTTGGGAAAGCAGCTCTTCAAGCTCATCTTTTCAGGGTCTCCCGCAAAAATCCCGGAGGCCATCGGGTCTATCAGCTTTTCAAATGCCTCTTTACCAAGCCTCCGCCTTGCAAAATGCGCAAGCGTTTCATCGCCGCCCGTCCATTTTGGCACGAACAGTTCTCCGATGATCCTCAAGCGACCGGGAAGGCTCAGAAGATTTGATGCAAAGAATGCAGGCGGCGAGTCGGGCAAAAGATTCAATCTTCCCCGGGAGTATATATATCTTTTCCTTGCATTATCATTGCTCCGTAACGGGGCAAGCGCAAGCTTTGATGCGAGTTCGAGGGTCTTGGGTCTGTTATCGAGAAAACCGTTTACTCCGCCCTCGCAGAGAAAACCATCAACCCTGTCGGTCCATATCTTGCCGCCTGCCTTTTTTTCGGATTCGATGACGCTGACATCTAAAGAGGGCTTTTTCTCCAAGAGAAAATACGCCAGGGAAAGACCGGAAATTCCGCCGCCAATTATAATCACTTTCATAAGGTGTATTAAATTTTACCATAACAAACTGAAATGTTGCATACAATGAAAAGCGGAGGATATGGGCGGCGCCCATAGATAAAACAAATATAAAGCATAAGCTAAATATTTGTTGACTTTAAGAAAATAATTTATTATCCTAAGTAACGTGGAAGCTGATACATATTGGATTAGCTGAAAATATATATTTTAGCTTAAGATTAATAAAACGGGGTCGATAATAAACATTTAATAGCAGCTTTTTTTACTGAACAGGGAGGTCCTTCTGGAAAGTTATATCATCCGAATTTACCGCCGTAAAAATAGTAATCCTTCCGTAGTTGCAGGAATCGTTGAGATTGTTGAAGTCCAAAAGAAGAGGACCTTTTCATCCCTTGATGAACTTTGGCGAATCATGAATCCTGGAAGCTCTAATGAAGGAGGTGGGCAAAAGGGAAAAGAGATTTCTTGCAATTAGATGGGGGTAAGCAGGTAAAATACTGCTGCAATGTTCATCTTTAAGAAAGGAGCATTAGCGATGTTCGGGGGAAAAGCGTTTACAGGATTATTACTTATGATATGCCTGGCCGTTATTGCAGTAACAGCATATGCAGGGCAAAATGAAAAGGCCATGGTAGGCACTCTGTCGGCTACCCTGGACAATCAGAACAAAACGGTTACCGCCATGTTCGTTGGGTATTGTGAGGGAGAGCCGGTTATAATAGGCCCTTCCACCTGGACAACTTCTTCAGAGGAATTTTCCGGCGCAAGCGCGGAAGAAATCGGTAACAAGCTCTGCGGAAGAGACAGTTCGGTCAGGAAAGTAACAAAGTCAACCAATACCGGCAAAGAGATAGTTGCAGATATAGTTGTCGTTAGTCCCGGTTCTTCTATCCTGGTAGGAAGATAATAAACAAATATTTTATGGTCGGAATATCCGGATAAGCCTCTGAATTTTTTCTAAGGGGCTTTTTATTCTATAATCTTTCAGAAGGAGGTTTTAATAAAGGCTCTATGTTTACAAAAGATATGCGTAGTCATGAAAGGAACCCTTTTGTCGAATCATTAGAATATTCCGTAACGGTCGAGAACTTTAAAAGTTCAAGAAAAATTAATGAGGTAGCCGTTGCTATTGACCTCAGCAAAAAAGGCATCGGCATCCTGATAAACCACCCACTCGAAGCAGGACATGTATTGACCTTCAAAAATAACAGAAAAGTACATATTCCTTTAGCAACAACGGCTATAGTGAAATGGTCTGATAGAATTGATGACACAACGTATCGGGCCGGACTGAAATTTACTTAGCACCGTTTTTTACTCTATACAGCAATGATGGGGCTGACCGAAATTGTCAGTGGAGACTTGTATCTGTTGGGATTTATAAGAAGTACTTTCATTTATCCCTTTATCCCTGCCGTCAAGATTTTGTCTTTAATCTTTCTTATCTTGTCCCTTATCCTTGCGGCCTCTTCAAATTCCAGTTTTTTTGCGGCCTCTTTCATTTCGGTTTCGAGTCTCTTCAGTGTCTCTTCATCATATCCGTATCCGGCTATTTCCTCCGCAGCGACCGGCACGGTCCAGTAATCCGACTCATAGATCGAACCGAGAACGTCCTTTATATTGGATTTAATGGTTTCAGGGGTTATGCCCATTTTTTCATTGTATTCCGACTGGATCTTTCTTCTCCGCTCCGTTTCCCTGATCGCTCTCTGCATTGAGCCGGTTTCCGTATCGGCATACAGGATCACCTCTCCGTTGATATTTCTTGCAGCGCGGCCCGAGGTCTGGATTAGTGAACGCTCCGAGCGGAGAAAACCTTCATTGTCCGCATCGAGGATAGCCACTAATGAGACTTCAGGCAGGTCGAGCCCTTCTCTAAGCAGGTTTACGCCTATCAGGACATCAAAGGCCCCCAGTCTCAAATCCCGCAGTATCGTGATCCTTTCAATGGTATCTATGCCGGAATGGAGATACCTCGCCTTTACATCGAGGCTTAGGTAATGGTCTGTCAGGTCTTCGGCCATCTTTTTTGTCAGTGTAGTGACGAGGACCCGCTCGCCTTTTGCGGAGCGTTCCCTTATCTCTCCGAGGAGGTCGTCGACCTGTCCGGAGATTGGCCGAATGCTCAATTTCGGGTCAATAAGCCCCGTAGGCCTGATGATCTGTTCGACCATATGGCCTTTGGATTTGCCGATTTCATAAGGGCCGGGTGTTGCAGACACATAGATTGCCTGACGGACCCTGCTCTCAAATTCGGTGAATTTCAGCGGCCTGTTGTCGAGGGCCGAAGGCAGTCTGAACCCGTAATCAATAAGGTTCTGCTTTCTTGACCGGTCGCCCTCATACATGCCGCCTATCTGAGGTACGGTTGCATGGGACTCATCTATAACGATCAGAAAATCCTCAGGGAAATAATCGATCAATGTATAGGAAGGCTCGCCCGGCGCCCTCCCGCTCAGATGGCGCGAATAATTTTCAATTCCGTGGCAATAGCCGAATTCACCGAGCATTTCCATGTCGAACCTCGTCCTCTGTTCGATACGTTGCGCTTCCGGTAGTTTGCCTTCTCTCAGAAAATATTCAACCCTCTCGTGCATCTCTTTTTCTATATCCTTGAAAGCGGGCTCAATCCTCTCACGCGGTGTAATCCAGTGGCTGTTCGGGAAGATCGATACCTTCCCGAGTCGTCTGATGCGTTGTCCGATGAGAGGGTCGAATTCATGCAGGGCATCGATATCGTCTCCAAAGAACTCGATACGGATGACCTTGTCAACGGCAAAAGAGGGATAGACTTCGACGATATCGCCTCTCACACGAAAAAACCCTCTTTTGAATTCAATATCAGACCGTGTATACTGCATTTCAACAAGCCTTTCCAAAAGCTTGTCCCGTTCGATATGCATTCCTTCTTCAACAACAAGATGCATATCCATATAATCCCGTGGAGAGCCGATCCCGTAAATGCAGGATACCGACGCGACGATAATGGTGTCTCTTCGTTCAAGGACTGCCATGGTAGCGGAATGCCTCAAGCGGTCGATGTCGTCGTTGATTAAAGCGTCTTTCTCGATATACGTATCGGTTGTCGGAATATATGCTTCAGGCTGATAGTAGTCATAATAGCTTACAAAAAACTCTACGGCATTCTCCGGAAACAACTCTTTGAATTCACCGTAAAGCTGCGCTGCAAGGGTCTTGTTATGCGCAATTACAAGTGTGGGCTTGTTTATATGTTCAATTACGTTGGCGATAGTAAAGGTCTTTCCGGAACCGGTGACCCCCAGAAGCACCTGATGCTGCAACCCTCTCTCAAGGCCCTTTGACAGCTCTCTGATTGCATTCGGCTGATCGCCTTTGGGAGTAAAACCGGTGACAAGCTTAAACTTATCCATGGCTATATTGTAATCCATGAAGAGGACACTTCTCACACAGCGGTCCTCGACGTTTGCAAAAGGTCTTCCCGACTTTTACAAAAAGGGCGTGGTATTCGTTGAAAAGTTGCACGTCTGTTTGCAGAGAAGAATGAAAAAGCTCCTGAAAGTCTTCATAAGGCCTGTCATGCTCCATAATTTCATGTCTTGAGAGGACTCTCTTCGTATATGCGTCAATAACAAAGACGGGCTTCTCAAGGGCGTAGAGGAGTATCGAATCCGCTGTCTCCGGCCCGATGCCGTTGACATTAAGTAATTTATCTCTGAGCGAATGCGTATCTCCGGGTTTCATCCTCTTCATGCTTCCATAAAAATCATTCATGAGAAAATCGATAAAAGACTTGAGCCTTTTTGCCTTTATATTGAAATATCCTGCAGGTTTTATCAGTAAAGCAAGATCGTCCGGAGGCATTTCATGTATGGCCTTTGCGGAAAGGACGCCCTGCTTTTTCAGATTAAATATCGCCTTTTCGACATTACCCCAGTTAGTGTTCTGAGTGAGAATTGCTCCGACAGCCACTTCAAAAGGCGTGTCTCCCGGCCACCAGTTCTGCGGGCCGAAGGCATGGTAAAGTTTGTGATAGAGTTCGGGCAAGATCGTCATTTTGTATTTTACTCAATAATCCCTCTTTTTTTTCTATCTGACTTGTTTAACAAACGGTAAATTTCCTATAATAACAGTCTAATTTCTTTTTAAGAATATGGAGGGAACATGCTGATCAAAGGAAGAACGTGGCGTTTCGGCAATGATATAGATACGGATGCAATTATACCGGCGCGGTATTTGAATACGTCCGACCCCGGGGAACTTGCCAGGCATATCATGGAAGACGCCGATAAAGATTTCCCGGTCAAGGTCAAGGCAGGCGATATGATAGTTGCCGGCAAAAATTTCGGCTGCGGCTCGTCAAGAGAGCATGCGCCGATTGCGATAAAGGCTGCGGGCATCCGGGCGGTAGTTGCAAAGAGCTTTGCGCGAATATTCTACCGGAATGCCTTTAATATCGGCCTGCCGATATTTGAGTCGGAAGCGGCTTCGGAAGCCGTCAAAGAGGGTGATGAAATAGAGATCGATGCGGACAAAGGAGTCATAAGAAATCTTACAACTAACGTAGAATATAAATCTAATCCTATCCCTCCTTTCATGCAGGAGCTGATTGCATCCGGCGGACTGGTTGAGTGGACAAAAAGAAAATTAGCAATTAAAAATTAGCAATTAAAAATTCAAATTTGAGGAGAAGATAATTTATGCCTAAAACATATAATATTGCCGTAATACCCGGAGACGGAACAGGGCCAGAGGTCATAGCGGAGGGCCTGAAAGTCGTGCGTGCCGCCTCTGCCAGACTCGGAATCAAGTTGGCCCTCAGCCACTATGATTTTGGAGGTGCAAGGTATTTGAAGACCGGAGAAATTCTTCCCGCCGGCGCAATAGATGAACTGAGAAAATATGACGCCATTTATTTGGGAGCAATCGGTCATCCTGAAGTGAAGGCGGGTATCCTTGAAAAAGGCATCCTGCTGAGACTCAGGTTTGAGCTTGACCAGTACATCAATTTGAGGCCTGTTAAATTGTATCCCGGGGTTGATTGCCCCTTAAAGAACAAGGGACCGAAAGATATTGATTTTGTAGTAGTCAGGGAAAATACGGAAGGGCTTTATGCAGGCGCAGGAGGAGTCCTGAAGAAAGGCACTCCCGACGAAGTCGCGGTGCAGGAGTCCATTAATACACGTAAAGGCGTGGAACGCTGCATAAGGTTTGCCTTTGAATACTGCAAAAAGAGGAACAAGAACAACAAGCTTACACTCTGCGGAAAGACCAATGTTCTTACCTTTGCATTTGATCTTTGGGAACGTACATTTTATGAAGTCGCAAAGGAATATCCCGGTATAAAAGCTGACTATGCCCATGTCGACGCCATAACCATGTGGTTCGTCAAGAATCCGGAATGGTTCGACGTTATTGTAACTGACAATATGTTCGGCGATATCATCACGGACTTGGGTGCAATGATACAGGGCGGCATGGGAATAGCCGCCGGCGGCAATATCAACCCCCAGGGGGTCTCTATGTTTGAACCTATCGGAGGCTCGGCCCCGAAGTATACAGGACAGCATGTGGTCAATCCGTTGGCTGCAATCTGTGCAGGCGGAATGATGCTCGAACAACTCGGAGAAGAAAAAGCAGGCAAGCTTATAGAAAGAGCAGCCATAGAGGTTACCGGTAAACACCTTAAAAGTATGGCAGCAGGCAAGATGGGTTACGGCACAACGGAAGTCGGCGACCTGGTTGCGAAATATGTAACCGAATTGCCTGTCGATTGACAAAACTTGTCATAATTTAATATGAAAAGTATTGACTTGTGTCTACTCCCGGGTAGCTCAGCCGGCAGAGTCCCGAAAGCATTCGGGATTAACCACCCTGACAAGCCGATTGTACGAGAGTATCCATTATAAAGCCGTCCTTAAACTCATGATTGCAATCTCTTGAGAATGTCTGTTGTTTGACAAAAAGCCTTCATTTTTGCTATAAAATTAGATTGTTTTCGGGTAGCTCAGCTGGCAGAGTCCCGAAAGCATTCGGGATTAACCACCCTGATATGCTGGATAGTGTGAAGCCCTCTTTCAATAGCTCATGGCGATAGTCGAAAGAATTGCTTATTGATTGACAAGAAGTATTACGATTTGATATAAAACATATTCACTTGTGTCTACTCCCGGGTAGCTCAGCTGGCAGAGCAGGTGGCTGTTAACCACCCTGTCGGGGGTTCGAATCCCTCCCCGGGAGCCATACTTAACAAGCTCAGCTGGCAGAGTCCCGAAGGCATTCGGGATTAACCACCCTGTCCCGTTGGATGGCGGGAATCCTTCCCTTGGAGCCATAACATTTCTCCATGGCATACTTTGTATACATATTACAAAGCGAGTCAACTTCTCAGTATTACATCGGCCACACAGATGACCTTGAACGTCGAATCTCTCAACATAATGATGCTGACTATCATGGGAGTAAACACACAAAGCGTAGTAAAGGACCATGGATGTGTGTTTACACAGAAGTTTATATGACACGGTCAGAAGCTATGCACAGGGAAAAGGAGATCAAAGGGAAAAAGAGCAGGAAATACATCAAAAATCTGCTCAGTCGGCAGAGTCCCGAAAGCGTTCGGGATTAACCACCCTGTCCCGCAGGATGGCGGGAATCCCTCCCCGGGAGCCAATAAAATCAAGGGTTTGCAGAGATGCAAGCCTTTTTTTATTAGATAATAAGCTATTCTATTGGCACAATGCTTCTGAAACC
The DNA here is from genome assembly GCA_041660325.1 of Thermodesulfovibrionales bacterium. Taxonomy (GTDB): domain Bacteria; phylum Nitrospirota; class Thermodesulfovibrionia; order Thermodesulfovibrionales; family SM23-35; genus DYFC01. The sequence goes on from JBAZWR010000009.1 coordinate 11,385, forward strand.
CTTTACTATCATTGATTTATAATTTTGCTTTTGCTTCAAAAAGTTGTCCCCCGTTTGTCCCCAGATATGTCCCTGAGATTTATCTTTTTATGAGATACCGGTTCTCTAATGTTGACGCATGGGCTGTCAAGAACAGCGGATATGTTGTGTTGAAGATAGCTTAGGGAATCCATCTGCTCAGTAAGTCTGAGATAGTTTTGCTATCATCGCAAGAAAAAGAAAAGGGAGGAGCATATCTATTTTTGGTATTTTTACAGAAAATGGAATGTAGCGGATATCGCAAATGCTATGTATGCATATTGCCAACTGATAGTTTTGTCTCAACCAGAATAATTTCTCTGTTTTTCGTCCTGAGTTCTCAGTTATAATGGCCTATCGCTGGATTTGGGCATCAAAAATCTGTAGTAACCTGATCTGCTTCGTTTTTCAGGAGACAACTTAATACGTGAAGATCAAATTTTTTATAAGTGGGATTATGAAGGGTGGTATAATTGAGCAAGGGTTGTTCGATCAGTCTTATAGATCTAAATTATATGCTTTAATTAAAGATGTTTATCCAGATGCGGAGATTATCGGCTATGATGAACTCTATTCTGAAGGAGTAGATGGGTTTGAACAAAGAGCTTTCTTTGAATTGATTGAGCAAGCTTCAGGATGTGATGTAGTAATAGCGTTTTTACCCACGGCAAGTATGGGCACAGCTATCGAGATTTGGGAAGCTTATAGGAAAGGAAAAATTGTACTTACTGTTTCTCCACTGAATAGAAACTGGACTGTAAAATTTCTTTCGTCACGCATATTTAATGACATTCAAAGTCTTGAATTATTCTTACAAGAAGGGTCATTAAATAATCTTTTGAACCTTAGATCAATTTAATGAAGTGAAGAAAACTATTAATTATATTGAGACCGTTATAATAGGTGGTGGATTCTCAGGGTTATTTATTAGCGATGTTTTTATCGATAAAGGTTATGAATCTTTCTTATTAATAGAACAAAATAATAGATTAGGTGGATATGCAATAAGTGGTGATATGAAGATCGGATTACTGCCTGCTGGCAATAGGACAAAACAATTGCTTCCTCCCGGCTTTTATGAATTCTACGAAGAACAGTTTGCAACTCGTTTCAGAAAATATTTAAATACTCCTGAAAAAAAGGCATTTGCTTTTAATTTTTCGTCAGTAGGTCTACAAAATAAGTATTACAATTCCTTTATTTTGTCCAGACAGAATGGCATTCTTCTAACGACATTAATAAAGGAAAAGATTAATTGTCATATTTTGTTTAGAAAAGTAACAGATATCTCGATACTGGATGGTTGTTACGCAGTTCAACTGAGCAAATATGAGGTAATAAGATGCAAATACTTAATAATATCATCGGGCCGGAGTTACTCTATATTTTCTTCACTTAAACAAATTGGACAAGTATATTCAGAAAAGCATGATATTTTATTTGGAGTTCGTGCCTGTTTTGATTCAAAAAATGCTGAGAATATGTTTAGTCACCAGCCAGATTTCAAGGTTAAGGACTATAATGACTATCAAACGTACTGTTTTAACTATAGGGGCAACATAAATAGCTATAACTATAATGATAGAATAATTTACTCCGGAAGCTTAGACGAGAAAAGATTAACAGGTAATTGCTTCATAGGTAAAAGATTAATATCTAGTCCTGATATAGAATTAAAGAAAATTAAAGAACATAAGAAAATTAGCTATCAACAGTTTCTAATTTACGAGTGGTTAAAACCAGTAAAGGTAATTTTTGAAGGTATTGGCAGCTTTATGCATAAATTGGAACAATTATCCGGGCTAAAATTTACTTATATTTATTATCCTGCGCTAGAACAATTTTGGGCAAGACCAAATATTAACAACATGACCTTAGAATCCACTTCCTTACCCAATGTCTTTTACATAGGAGATGCGTCAGGTATTTCATTTGGAGTAATGCAGTGCTACATAACTTCACATGTGCTTTTGAATGAATTGGAGAACCGAAATGTATTTCATTGATGCACTATATGGAAAGTTTGATTTAGATATCTCGAAGGAGTTATTTAGTTCTCCGGAATTACAGCGCCTGAGAGAAATTAGGCTATGTAATATTAACTCACCATTTATTACGGGTGGTACATCACTGAACAGATTCGAACATGCTATTGGAACAGCATATCTTGCACAGGAGATTATAAAATTTCATACTGTTCACAAAAATGAAAGGGAAGCATTTATTATTGCTGCTTTATTACACGATGTTGTCACCGCTCCTTTTGGTCATTCACTCGAATATCTCTTTGAATCAATAAAAAATGTGAATTATGAACACGCTAACATATGGCGTATGATTTTTTCTGGTAAAACAATTCCAAGTTCAAGATATTTTTTTTGCGGCAGAAAAGCAGTGTTGCATACTCTATTCAAGCACGACAAGGTAGAAATGATACAAAACATTCTCGAAGGTAAACACGCTCTCTCTTCCCTACTTGTTAATGAAATCGATATAGACAATATAGACAATGTTTTTCGCTTTGCTTTTCACATTGGAATCCCCTTCAACAAAGAAATTCCTCTTCAGCTTGCAAGATCGCTTAAATATAAAGATGCCATACTATCAGTCAATTCTAAAGCTTTGAGATTTTTTGAAGAATGGTTTAACATTAGAAATAACTTATACAAGTATCTTTTAGAAGATAAAGGAGAATTTGTCGCTAAAGCTCTACTTGAAAGATGCCTAATAGAATGCTATAAAGAAGACCTGCTTAGCGAATATGATTGGGTATTGACTGACGCAGAGATGTATAAACATATCTTAAAGGAAGGAAATAAAACTGCCCAAAAGTATATACAAAAGTTAATGTTAATGGAGTTCCCAGAGTTTAGAGAAATCTACTACAGTATTAATTATGGAAAAATAGATTCTCTCCTTAAAAATAAAAAAATCCAGATTATAGAAGATGCTTTCCAAGGTGGAGTGCTTCTTCATTTTATTAGAGATGTAAATAAAACAAAGCGCCCATTAAAGACATCTTCAATTGAAGTGTCCTCTTATAAAGAAACATTGATAGGTTACGCTGAGGATCGCTACCTTATAGGAATGTTTTCAGATACTTCAAGCAATATTAAAAAAACACTATCTTACTTGGAAAATACTTTTAACTTGGAATTACACAAACTCAATGGGAAAGACACAAATGAAAAGCAAATATCAATCTTCTAAGATAGACCGATTACTCAAAGAACTCGATTGGGATTGTAGTGATCATGTGCATCATAGGACCTCTTTAAATATTATTCATTGGTATCCCGCATCCTTTATTACAGCTATTCCAGGCAATATTATAGATATATTTTCTAATGAAGGAGATGTCATATGGGACCCCTTTTGTGGTTCTGGCACGAGTGCAGTTGAGGCTTTTCGAAAAGGACGCCATTTTTACGGCAGTGATATTAGCCAAATATCCATCCTCATCTCGCTATCCAAAATACATCTAATCAAATACCGCAAGCTTATCGAAAAAGAAGTTGTGCAACTAAGAAATGGAATAGATCAAATAGAATTTGATCTATCATTTAAGGTTTCACTTGACGATTACATTTCACTTGGAAAATCTATATGTTCATATGATGAGCTTAAACCATGGTATAACGAGAAAACTCTAAATGAATTGCTATTACTCAGAGGTTTTTTAAATCGTAACGTTAGAGAAAAAAGAATGGAACCAATATTCTTAACAATATTTCTTCATATTGCAAAATTGGCTTGTGCTCAACAAAAGACATGGGGACACATTGCAGACAATGTTTTACCAGATGAAGATCAAATACGCAATAGGGAATATAGGGTAATTCCTAATTTTTTAAAAAGGCTTCTTCAAGTGCAAACACAGGCCGAGAAAGTTCTTGTCATTTCTAAAATGGGGCGCTGTAATATTAAGTTGGCAGATGCGAGAACTTATTCTCCACCGAAACCGGCTGACCTTGTAGTAACTTCTCCCCCATATCCTTGCATGGCTGATTACATTACTTCTCAGCGCCTTGATTATTATTGGCTTGGCTATACCAAGGAAGATATTGGTGCGTTTAAGAAAAATGAGATTGGTGCCAGATATTTGAAAAATACCAAATCGGCTAATAAGAGTTATATTGATAATATGACTATTGCCTTGACTAATATTATTAAAGCGATTAAATCAAAAGGTATTCTCGTTTTAATTCTTCCGGATTACAGTAATGATGGATCAAGAAAAGGAATTATTGATGATCTCTGTTCGTATCTCAAATCAGAGCTAAGTCTGCTGTATCAGATTCGAAGGAAGATTGACGAAACTCAAAGATTTTTACCATTTCAAAGCTTAAAGGAGGAGTCTCTCACTATATGGAGCAAAAAATGATTAATAAGATTACCTGTGCAATTTCTTCATCATTAGTGTTGAAACTCCCGGACACTGAGAATTTGGAATGTATTTCAATCGAAGCTAATTCATCTTTGAAACCGGTTTCATATTCAATATTGATACTAGATAAATCAACTTGCACATTATATAATGAACCACGTTTTGTATCGGAAAGAGATTTTGACGTAATTGCTTATTATGATATAAAGACTAATCAACCCAAAGATATTATAGATGCCTGCAAAGTCTTAGATTATATTCTGGTGCATCCAGGTATTTTAGCTCATCAGCAGATAATTACACTAATGAAATTAGGGATATTAATCTATGACGGGGCAGAAAGAAGAGTAAAGGGAGCGAGTTATGACCTTTTTATTGATAAAGAATATCTAAGATCAGGTATTGAGGTTGTAAGTAACGATACTTTTACAATTGAGCCACTTGATTATATAGTCGCTGGTGCCAGTGAATCGGTCAATTTGCCCAAGAACATTTGTGGGAATTTTGATATTAAAGTAAGTATGTTTTGTAAAGGGGTAATCCTTTCCAATGGCCCCCAAGTGGACCCCGGATATCAAGGAAGACTCCTATGCTTATTATTTAATACTTCGGCAAAAGAATTTGTAATTGAGCAAAGCAGAGGTTTCGAGTTTTCATCAATCCAGTTTAATTCTCTTTCCGAAAGTACTGATGTCCCTTATATTGGTAGATACCAACGCAAACAAAGGATAGGAGATTACATAGGTCAATTCGCAGATGCGAGACTTGCGGATATAGTTAAAACTATTCCTGAAACGATAAAGATGCAAAATAAATTGATCCACGAACAAAATGAATTACAAAGCATGGTTAAATCGCACACAGATTCAATAACGATGATTAATAATCAAATGGCAGAATTGCAGGGAAAGACTCCTCAAAGATATTCACTTCTGCAAATATTATTTGCTATAGTTGTAACCTTTTTAATTACAGCTGGTTCAGCGGCTTTTTTCATAGGATCTCTCTACCAACGAATAGGCACTTTAGAAAAAACAGTTAGTGAAATTAAACTTTTTCTCAAAGATGGTGATAGTTCGAAAACTGGACCTCCTCAATCGCACAATAAAGAGAAAGAGGGAAAAGGGTTAGAACCTGCAAAAAAAACTGTTAAGGACGAACAGACTACAAAAGTAGGGAATTAGATTGAGACTTTGCTGAGAAAAAATCTGCAACTTTCGACCCTACATAGAATCCATTGATAAATGCAGGGACTATTCCACGTATCTGCCCTAAGACGTCACCACAAGCCCATATCGAGTGAATAGGAATTTTGAAACTCGCGTCAACATTTGGGTACTCACCTAAGCCCTCAATAGATGGGAATAGGCAAGTTGCATCGATTAAATCATCAGACCAAGAAAGTAGCTGCTTCAATCCCACTAACAAATCACCGAACAGCATATCTCCAGCAGCTTCACATATAAGACCTCTTCTATAGAGACCGGATGGAAACCATGGTGGTTCAGTGTAAAAACCATTTGATCTATTATCCAGTTGAAACATCTCCCTCATGGGTTGCCAGATAATAAACTGTTGTTTTTTCAGCCTTTCCTTCAACGTTGACCATATAGATTGTCCCCTTTCTATTGCAGAGCCCGCATATCGCACCAAGAATCCTAAATTTGAGTGTGTGGTTGTGATCCCATCTGAACGACCCGATAATGTCCAACCGACCATGGACGGAATCGCCCATACTTCTCCGTTTAGACAAGTACAGAATGTTCTGAAGTGAAGTGGGCCAACATTCCAAAATTTTTTTATATCAGCACAGTTAGAGTCTTTAAAGAAGCTAGCTTTTCTATCAAGGTCCAAGCGAATTCCGAATTCATAACGAAGAGGCAGAGCCGGAACGATTATTTTAGGACTATTCAGAAGCAAGTCTGTTCCGAATTTACCTGTAGCTACAATAATTGCATTGAATGGTCCAATTGTAACATCCTTCCCTTTTGAGGTGCAGCAGAGCCAATAATTTTGTGGTTCACCATCAATAGAGGTTACCTCGGTCGCTAAAAGCAATCTATCCGATAAATCTTCTTCTAAGGTCTGAATTAGTGAAATGCGCTTTTCTAAGGTGCCGTAATGACTTTGATAATTCTTGCCCTCCCTCAGAGCGCGTGGAGGTAGATGTTCAATTTCTTCTTTTGTTGGTAATGGTTCGACGGCAATGCCAGCTGACCTCAAAACAACGCTCAACCATCGATACGCACTATCTAAGCATTTACGATCGCCGACTCGATAAACAGTAGAGTTTGCAGGGAAAAAGCTAAATTTACCGTCAGAGAAAAGCCCTGCACCTCCGACGCCGCGAGTAATGTCCCATGCGTTGCGATGATTCCGCTTAGAGACTTGTGATCCCGTATCGCAAATCGTAGTGCTTATTTTCTTGTGTGGGAGCAAAGCATGTGCAGCAGCAAGCCCCGATGGACCAGCACCAATTATGGCTACCTTAAAAGGACGCGAATTCTTCAGCGTTTTCATCGAGTTCATTTAACAAGCATTCAATCCTTGGCAAGGACAAGGATATTATAATACTGGGCAAAGCTTTCTTCAGTGATTTTATACATATATTTCAAAGGAGCAGAAGCCTCCTTAAAGCAAGCGATTACTTCATTGATTACGTTTTCTCCCCATGGATCACTTTTTTCAAGCCGAAGTGCTTCAAATGTCCTGTTATATGAAAGAACGAATCTTCTCTTGAGTGTAAGATTTGTGTTGGCAATGCTGCGAAAGAGACTATTAACATGGTAAATACGAGAGGGATATCCATTAGCCTGCTTGCGAGCTATATAATCCCGCCAACCTTCGATATCGTCGTCATGCTGACAAACCATGCCTATTAAAATGAGCCCATCATCACGCAAGACACGAGCCATTTCAGTTAGAGCAACATCGACGGTTAGAAGTTGGAGAACACTGAAACAAAATATTAGATCAAAGCTATTATTATCTAGTGGTAGTTTATGAGCATCAGTTTCTATTAGAACTATATTCTGCTCCTCAATTGTTTTCTTATCTTTACAGACTTGAAGCATCTCTGGGGAGATGTCGACTCCAACATAAAAGTGTTTTCGGGTAGCAACACTGTGAGCACACCATAAGATACGTCCAGTCCCTACGCCAACATCCAAAATTGACAATTTCTTAGAAGGATCTATGCGCTCCGCCTCAGACATATAAGCTTTAATAATATCCGTGAGATCACGTCGAAAAGCATTTGTACGTGACCACTGCCGAGAAGATTCTTGATCGTAACATTTTGCTCGGGAAGTGTATAAGTCCCGTAGGAAATCTGCGGAACAATGAGTCACTTGCGACTCTCATCATACCGCATAGTCGATAGTTTCTCCTCAAATTTGGACGCTTCCAACTCTAACATGCTAAGATCAGTGCCAATTATTGGGGTAGCGGAATGCCAAACCGTTTCAAAATGCTTCATGAAATGCTGATATAAGGAATCGCTGCCAGAGGCCGCCGACACCTCAAACAAGTGACTGCGTCCTCCTGTTTCGTGGTAAGCCAAAGGAGTAACAAGAGCTTTCGAACTATCAATGATCATCGATAAGGTGGCAGGGGTAGAGTAAACTCGTGCATCGAAATGCTTATGATCTATTCCTTTTTTGCGAAGTTCACTCCCAAGGTCACTAATCTCAGAAATTATATGTTTAGTTTTTTCGAAGAACATAAAAGGTTTTGAGTAGGCAGGAGAAGTTGACCTTAGTAGTGCTTCAGTTGAATAAGGATTAATCAAAAGAATATGAACAGAGAACAATTTTTCATTAAGCAGCCGCCCTCGAATAGCATTGAGAGGAACCGGAGATAAGATGTCGTTAGCACTGAGGCCAATAATTTGTAAAAAGTCTTCCGCATTTTTTACCAGAAAAAGGAAATCAATTTCAGAACGTTTTTTTGATGACAACCCAAATGCAAAACCAGGCGCAAGTCTTTCGCTCAAAACGTGCTCAATATCCATACGCATAAATACTTCATAAACAAGCGACACAGTAGCCGATGCAACTAAGGTCATACCAAGACTGTTCATAACATATCCAAGATTACCCTTCATAACATATATACCTAAGACACTCAGTAGAGCTCCTGACAGTGTCAGAACAAGAACTAGGTAAAACGTTTTAAGTTGGATTACTTTCTGAACATCCTTCCAAGTCAGTCGCCTTTGGTGTGCTAATGTACTCAACGTACAACCTCAATTGCAGCGCGTATTTGGGCTGCAATCCCTCGATAATCTGAGTCCTGTTTAAAGAATGTTCTTTCATGTGGCCAAGGTGGTTGGCCCCATTGTTTTTCGTTACGATAACGAGGGATCACATGCCAGTGTGTATGCCGTATGACGTTACCGAACATTGCGAAGTTAATCAGATCTGGCTTAAAGATAGCGTTGAGCACATTCGCCGCTAAAATAGCGTCGCGGTACAGTTCAGATTGTGCATCTACCGTAAGATCTAAGAAATTTTCAGCATGTGTCCTATAAACGACGAGCAAACGACCTTTGTAGAATTGGTCACGGTATAAAAAAACTGTGCTAGCAAGCAAATCGGCGACATAAGTTACATCATTGCTCCCCATATGTAAAAGAGTACAGAAATCGCATGGAGATGGCGAAGAATTTGGCGAATTCAGAAAACTTTTTTCAAATTCTATCATTTACAACTCTTTCTCCTATAGGTAGTTGCTCTTTTAACAATAATGGAAATATCATACGCTAAAGACTGATAAATCTCAACTTTCGGTTACTATGAAAATACTCTGGGGGGAATATATATTGAACTGGGCCTTCTTCTATTTGTAAGTCCTTATAACAAGACATTTCCGGAAAAATATTTCATCCTACAATGGTGACATTTGGCGTGTGTGAAAAAGCAACACTTGTGGCTGGATGAGAGATTTTGAATTTTTTCGGACGGCTAGCTTTGAACACTTAAAAAGTTTCTTTATTTTTAGGATCTTTTACAAAGGTAGCAGTAAATTGTTTATTGCTACAACCATTAACCAACTTTTCTATTTCTTAATTTATTAATCCATTCTTTATCTATCTTTAATGTTAAAGACCGTAACAATCCCTTAATAATGTAAGAAACAGACAATTTCTCAAAGACATGTTATTTTGTACTAAGGATATCTTGTCCTCTTCGTATTACTTCTTCAAGTCCTGGTGGACTTGCGTATACACGGAGGAATTTACAACTCGTTCCGAGGCTATGAAGAGAGAAAAAGAAATGAAGGCAAAGAAGAGCAAGAAATGTATCGAATACCTGCTCAGTCGGCAGAGTCCCGAAAGCGTTCGGGATTAACCACCCTATCCCGCCGGATGGCGGGAATCCCTCCCCGGGTTTCGATCAATTATGGGGCGTGAGTAACCAGAAGGCTCTTTTGGTCTGTGTGCGTTGAGTTCGAAATCAATATGCCGCTATACAGGGGAAATATCTTTTAACAACCTCCTCAACTTCCCGCAGCCACTCTTTTCTCTGCCTCTCAGTACTGGTCACAATCACCCCGAACATTTTGCGATAAAAGTTCTTTACACCGCAGAGGTCGAAGATACAGTTTTTCCAGATCGCTTCAAGCGGATCTCTGAACACATTTATCTCACGTTTTTCAATTGTGTTGGATGTATTGAAAACCAGCGCTGTTTTAGCCTTCAGCAAGCCGACAGGCAAACCTTCACCGCTGTCGCCTTCGAGGAATTCATAGGCAACACCGGGGCGTATTACCCTGTCTATCCATCCTTTTAATATTGCCGGAGGCTGTCCCCACCAGTTCGGATGAACGATGATAATGCCGTCAGCATCGGTTAATTCATCACAATATTTTTGCAGAACAGGATCGATTGCAGCGGTTTTTGATATCTCTTCATATGGAAGGACCGGATCAAATTTCTCCTCGTATAAATCATGAAAATAAACCTCTTGACCATTGGTTTGGAGCGTCTTTACAACAGTTTCCGCAATGGCGTGATTGAAGCTGCCTTTTTGGGGATGACCGAGGATAACGAGTATTTTCATTGGTTCTCCCGTTTCTCCGCCAATACCACCGATGTCTCTACCTGCCGCTCCGGTATCGTCCAGTATTTTCTGAGAAGTCTTTCTTTTTCTTCTTTTGAAACCTTTCTGAATCCGTGCTTTTCATAAAACCGTATAGCCCATACAGCATCAGCCCATGTGCCTATGAGAATCTGCCTGTCTGTCAGTACCCGAAGATGAGCCAGCAGTTTGCTGCCTGTCCCTTTATTCCTCATATTAGTCCGGACATAGGCGTGTCGGATCAGCGTCACATCCTGCATATCCTGAATACCCATCACGCCAATGAGTTTACCGTCTTCTTCATAGCCCCAGAATATAACTCCATCATTAATTTCATGGTGCAGTTCTTCTTTCGGCATATACGGCTCTTTCCAGCGATCAGCCGGAATTATACCCCTATATGCCTGTGCAGCATCGTTTATGATTTCATACATCAGTTCAAAGTCAGCATCATTGCACTGTCTAATCAATAGCGCCTCCTGTCATTATACCGGTATCTTCGGGCACATTTCTAATCAAATAGTTTATCAGGTTTATTGTTTTTATTGTTTTTATTGTTCCTGTATTTTCCTATAGTACCCCTTTCATTCGGCTGCGTTTAGCCGCTTTAATTGACTTAAAGGGAAGCTAATCATTATAATCTTCTTACCGAATAAAACCGCGACACGCAAGGATTTTGGGATCAGGTTGCCAAATGAACGCAGGCTGATCCCGAATGCTTTCGGGACTTCGGCAATCATACTATAATATCAGGATAAAAAAACCATGGAAGAAATTAACGAACTTATAGAACAGCGGATCAAAAAGCTTGAAGAGTTGCGTCAGGCCGGGGTCGAGCCTTTCGGCAGGGCCTTTTATGCGGAAGACCATGCCATGGACCTACACGATAAATACGGCGCCGTCTCAAAGGAAGCCCTTGAAGCCGGACCTGTGCAATGTTCTTTGGCAGGCAGGATTGTTGCCATGAGGGACTTCGGCAAGGCTGCTTTTGCCCATATTCAGGACACCACCGGAAAGATAAAGGTCTATTTCAGAAAGGACATGCTGGGCGAAGGTTACAAGATCATCAAGAAGCTTGATATAGGAGATATCGTCGGCCTGAAGGGCAAATTATTCAGGACAAGAACAAATGAGCTTACGGTTGATGTTGATGCCTTTGAATTTCTCACAAAATCCCTCAGACCTTTGCCCGAGAAATGGCATGGGCTGAAGGACATCGAGATAAGATACAGGCAGAGATATGTGGACCTGATCGTAAATCCCGAGGTCCGGCAGACATTTATCAAGAGAAGCATCATTATAAAAGCAGTAAGGGATTTTCTTGAAGCGAAAGGTTTCATCGAGGTCGAAACCCCCATGATGCAGCCTATCCCGGGTGGCGCTACGGCCAAACCTTTCAAGACCCATCATAACGCCCTTGATGTGGATTTATATCTCCGGATCGCCCCTGAACTCTATCTTAAGAGACTTCTGGTCGGCGGCTATGAAAGGGTTTATGAACTCAACCGGAATTTCAGAAACGAGGGCATCTCAACGAAGCATAACCCTGAATTTTCGATGCTCGAGTTTTACATTGCATACAGGGATTACAATTTTCTGATGTCTTTTACTGAGGAGCTAATCCCTTATCTGGCTGAAAAGGCCCTTGGGACTCTGAAGATACCATATGGAGAGACAGTCATAGACCTGACCCCGCCATGGCCGCGCATACCGATGCTCGAAGCATTGATGCAGAAGGGAGTCCCGCAGGAGATATTCAATGATGCTGAAAAGGCTGTGGCATGGGCAAGAGAAAACAGGATAGAGATAGAAAAGGGCGCGAACCTCGGCAAAGTCCTCGACGAGATATTTAAGGAAAAAGTCGAGCCTGACCTCATCCAGCCTACTTTCATTACAGACTATCCGGTCGAGCTTTCTCCGCTTTCAAAAAGAAAGCCCGATAACCCTGCATTGGTTGAACGGTTTGAATTATTTATTTGCGCAAGAGAGATTGCCAACGCCTTTTCCGAACTGAATGATCCTATGGACCAGAGACAGCGGTTTCTGAAACAGGTCGAGGCAAAAGATCAGGGCGATGAAGAGGCCCATTGGATGGACGAGGATTTTGTCAGAGCGCTGGAATATGGTATGCCTCCTGCGGCAGGGGAGGGCATCGGTATAGACAGGCTTGTCATGCTGTTGACGAACTCCCAGTCCATCAGAGATGTGATACTATTCCCGCAATTGAAGCCGGAATAAATACTAATGCAAAGTGATAAATGTGAAATTCAACTCTATGGAGTCGTTTAAAAACTTTTTAATCATGTCTGCCTTTTATTATTTCCAATGCTCATGTTAACCCAAAAACTGCGGATGTTCAAAATAAATTTATTTAACTCGATGATTTTATTTAAAAAATTTAAAAAGATAGTTCATGCTAATTGCATAAAAAATATTTTGGTAACACATCTATATAAGTACACTATGGTATCGAAAAATAAATTTATTTTGGACATCCGCAGTTTCCATGAAAGTTTAATTGCAATTTTTGGAGTAACAGGACACATTTTGAATATTTTATGAAATTACCATATCAATTATTTATAGCCCTCAGATACCTCAGGTCAAAAAAGAAAAATAAGGGCATTTCCGTTAATACCCTGATATCCACGGGCGGCGTTGCCGTCGGAGTTATGGCGTTGCTGGTTGTGCTGTCAGTGATGAGCGGGTTCCATGAAGACCTTCAGAGGAAAATACTCGGGGTCAATGCCCATATAGTCATCCTCAGTTATAAAGGCACAATGCCGGAATATCATGAGGTCAGTGAAAAGATAAAAGGGGACAAGGATATCGTTTCCGCTACGCCGTTTGTTATGGGACAGGTGATGGTTTCAAACGGCAACAGGGCGCACGGGGTTTTCCTAAGGGGCATAGATCCGGAAAAAGAGATAAAGACAACGGACATAGCAAGGTTTATGAAGGAAGGCAGGCTTGAAGACCTCAAATCAAAAGACGAAACCCCCGGCATTATCATCGGAAAAGAGCTGGCAGCAAGCATCGGCGCCTTCAAGGGTGATATCATTACTGTCATGTCTCCTTTCGGGAAGATAGGCCCTCTCGGTATGCTGCCTAAGGTGAGGCAGTTCAGGGTTACGGGTATCTTTGAGGTCGGCATGTTTGAATACGACTCGAACCTTGTCCTGACGGACATCCGCGCTTCCCAGGATTTTTTTGATATGAAAGACAGTGTGACCGGCATTCAACTGAAGCTCGAGGATATCTATAAGGCGTCGGCTGTCAGAGAGAAGATAAATCAGAAATTGCAATTTCCCGTCTATGCAAAAGACTGGATGCAGACGCACAGGAATCTTTTTTCAGCCCTTAAATTAGAGAAGTTTGCCATGTTCATTATACTGATATTGATTATACTCGTGGCCTCGTTTAATATCGTAAGCACTCTCATTATGAATGTGATCGAGAAAAAGAGGGAGATAGCGATCCTTAAGACAATGGGCGCTACCGATAAAGGCATTCTGACGATTTTTATGCTCCAGGGTCTTCTCATAGGAGTGCTTGGCACCATCATCGGGGTCTCAGGAGGATATTTTTTATGCTATATTCTGAATACCTATGAGATCATAAAACTGCCTGCTGATGTCTATTATCTGAGTCATCTGCCTGTGAAGACGAAATTCAGCGATTTCATCGCGGTGTCTGTTTCAGCTGTTGTAATCAGTTTCTTTGCAACGGTTTATCCCGCCTGGCAGGCGGCAAAGATGAACCCGGTGGAGCCGTTGCGGTATGAGTAGATGAGAGGGGAATTGTCAGGGGTAAAAAATTTCCATGAAGGAGGTTATTGGCTATGTTTAAACTCCTTAGAAAACTGATTGTTCTTGCCATAATCGCCGGGCTTGTCTTCCTTGCCCTATCATTATGGCAGGGCGGAAAGCCTTTCCGGTGGTTAGGAAAGGAGTCGGAAAAAGCGGGAGAGGTAATCAAAAAGAAGAGCGAGGAAGTGGGAGATAAGGCGGATAATATTAAAAAGAAGACCGACAATGCACAGGGGACAACAAAGAAAGTGGTTGACGGAATACGGAAAGCAGGAGACAAAGTGCGGGATGTTACAGGGTTGAAGGATGAGAAATAAGTTTATTGTTCCTCATTGTTGCGTATACGGCAGGGTTGATACGGTAAATCCCGAAAGCGTTCGGGACTAATGCGACTAAATATTATATTATATACACATGAATGCAGACCTAACCTGCGTTGTGTTTCAAATAAAGGCTGCATTGTAACATTAAAGGGCGCTTAGGTGTCGCTACAAGACATTTTTATCGTATCAACCCTGCCGTTCATAAATTATTTTTTGCCTTATTCGAATAAATATGTTTATTGAAACAAAAGAACTTACAAAAACATTCAGGACCGATGCGGGTGAAATTCAGGTGCTGAAGGGCATTAATATTTCCATAGCAGAGGGTGAAATGGTGGGGGTTGTCGGCGCATCCGGGGTGGGCAAAAGCACTCTCCTTCACATCCTCGGTATATTGGACAACCCTACCTCGGGCAAGGTCTTATACAATGCCGCCGACGTATTCTCCCTTGATAGAAATTCACTGGCCTCCTTCAGGAATAAAACGGTCGGTTTTGTCTTTCAGTTCCATCATCTCATGCCGGAGTTCACAGCCCTTGAAAATGTTATGATGCCCGGACTGATTCGCTTGAGCCATCAATCGAACGGCGGCAGCTATACGGATATTCAGAAAAAAGCCGGGGACATCCTCGGTCAATTGGGATTGAAAGACAGGATAAAGCACAGGCCCGGAGAACTCTCAGGCGGCGAGCAGCAGAGGGTTGCCGTTGCAAGGGCGCTGCTGCTTGATCCGAGGGTCGTGCTGGCGGACGAGCCGACAGGAAATCTGGATACGGTAACCGGCGAGGAACTCTTTAAAATATTTCTTGACCTGAACAAACAAAAAGGGATTACCTTTATCATTGTAACTCATAATGAGTCTCTCTCCAGCCGGTGCAGCAGGGTCCTGAAGATGCGGGACGGTAATCTGGAGTAGTATATGCAACAAAAATGTGCTAAACTATGAAAAATTTCAGTCAACCAAAAAGGAATGAAATTATGAAAACTTTTATTTCACTGTTTATCTCACTTTTGTTTGTTGTCTCCGGATGCGCAAAACCGCCTGAAGATAAAGAGCTGAAGAAATCCAAAGATACAATAGAAATAGTCTTTGAAGGTATTATCCTGCCGTCCAGAGAAGAAAAATTAATATCGCCGATTTCCGGGAAAATATTAAAGATTTATGCGGCCAAAGGGAAAAAGGTCGGCGCAAACCAGAGAATTGTTGAATTCGATAAATACGATCTGGAGATCGATTACAAAAAAGCCAGGGCAGATTACGAAAAGGCAAAGATTTCGGGCGTATATTATGACCCCGAATATTTGAACAACAAAGTTATCATAAATAATGCCAAAGAAAGGTTATTGAAAACCTATGATTTGTATAAGACAAATCAGGCTTCCTTATCGGAATTAAAGATAGCCGAAGACAGCTATATGAATGCTTTAAACTCTGACCGGGGTATTGAGAATCAAAGGTATGAAGTGAAAAAATCCCGAAGCGGTTCACAAAAGGATATCGAGAAAGCAAGGTTGGAGATGGTGCGGGCGAAGTATAACCTGGAGCATGCGAACCTTACTTCTCCGATTAACGGTTTTTTATCGGACATGAAGATTTCCGAAGGACAGAACCTGTCCAAAGGCGATCTGATAGGGACGGTTGTGAACATAGACGATGTTGTCGTGAAAGGCGCTATATCTCCCGGAACTTACAAGTATC
Organism: Thermodesulfovibrionales bacterium; assembly: GCA_041660325.1. Classification (GTDB taxonomy): domain Bacteria; phylum Nitrospirota; class Thermodesulfovibrionia; order Thermodesulfovibrionales; family SM23-35; genus DYFC01. The sequence goes on from JBAZWR010000009.1 coordinate 27,701, forward strand.
TGAAAATAGGAACGTCGGTTGATATTAGTTGCATAACCACGCCTCCGTTGAAAATGAAGAGTGTAATTACCGAGATATCCCCTGTCGTGGATACGGAATCGGGAAGGATGAGTATATATCTCCCGGCAAAAAATGAAGATTATCTGCTACAGCCCGGCGTGAAATGCCTGATCAGCAAGATTTTGCCAAGAAAACAGGCGGAGCAGGCCGGGATCAAGATCGAAGAGGGCCAGGAAAAGGCCGATATCAAATCAAATATTAAATCGCCTGAGGTTAAATAAGTTCCTGTAGTTTTTTCATAACTGCTTCTTTTTGGTCTATAAAAGCCATGAAAACATCGCGGTCAATTTTCGCCGGGACCAGATTTGATATCTGTTGTACCGCCAGATCAATTGAATATCCTTTTCTGTGCGCCCTGTCGCTTATAAGTCCTACAAGCATTTCACAAAAAGCAAGGACCTTTGATTCCTGAAGAAAATCTCCGGACTTTATACCATTGGGATATCCCGTGCCGTCACAGAGTTCATGATGCTGGAGGATGATATTCGATATGGGATAGACGGAGTCTATCGGAGCGGTGAGCGTAGCGCCTATCAAAGGATGATACTTAAGTATCCCGTAGTCTTTTTCGGAGAACTTCAGGTCCTTTAATGTCAATTCATAGATATCTCCGATCATGCCTATATCATGAAGTTTGGCGGCGTACCTCAGGTTTTCCAGTTTCCCGGGATCCAGACCAAGTTTTTCACCAACCATTATAGCCAGGATCTCCACTTTTTCGGAATGCCTTTTATAGTATGAGTCGCTGTTCTCGGAAGCCCTGACGGCATTGTCAAGGACATAGATAAAGTCCTGAGCCAATGGTTTGTTCGTGTAGAAAGAAAGCATCGCTGAAATGAGGTCGAGGAACCTTCCGATATGTACAATATCCTCCTGATTGATGCCTTGCTTCCTGCAAATCTCAATAGTGATATCGGTGTTCCTGACCTTTAGCAGCTTACATGTCCCCGACTTGAAATCATTACTCCCGATGTGGATTGATGTGTCTCCGGTAAGAATCCTCACGCCGTCAAGTTTGACGGCCTTCAATATAATATTCCCGATAAAGGTGAAATAGTTCTGCAGATTAAAAGAAGAAGCTGAAAATAGGTCTTTCACCTCTTTCAGGACCTTTGTCTTAAGGAGTTCGCCTTTGAGTAAATCTTTTTCAAGGAAATTCTCCAGCAGGGCTGAAAGATAGGCCAGGTCCGTTTTTAGACGCTCATAATTTATTGCTTCGAGGGACAGCACCCTGATGGCCGAAGATTTATCAGGAAGGGCAAAGGTATAGACATGATATCTCCCTGTTTTCTCGTACTCACGAATATCGGTAAGAACGGTTTCAGTAAACATTGATTTATCCTTTACGTCGTCTTCATAAGTATCGGCGCTCATGAGTTTATATGTACTCTGCTCCTTCAGATAAATCCCTATATTTTTGATGGAAGGATTGCTCTCTTTCAAAAACCCGGTTAAGATGGTTATGTAATCCTGCAGGGAATGCGCCATTGCGAGACTTTGCACCACTTCTTTCCTCTGTTGAGTCCTTGTGTGTATGCCTCTCAATTTACGCATCGCAAAGACTATGATCATGACAAGTATGGCAATTACCATGATATAGATGAAGGGAGATAAGGATGACAGGGCATCCGACAATGAATTAAAAGAATCCAGAACCTTCTCCGGAAATCCATGACGCGTAAAAAATCTTATTTCTTCAATGCTCATATAGATATATCCTCCCTATAGGATGCTTTGACCCCGACGGATACACCCGGGACGCCGGATGTGCCGCCAGTTTATTGTTCTTAATTTCCACGCGTTTTTTCTCGTAAAGGTCGAAGGCCCCGCTTTTCCCGCCGGGCACGGACAGTTCAAAGGCCGCATCGCCGTCGCTGACAATGACAAGCCCCTTCGAGAAATATCGCACATATACATTATCCATAATTTTCATCACTTTGCCTACCGCTTTTCCTATAGGGAGAAAATAGACGTCATCCATAACGGAATCGAGGCTTACCTCCGGACCGTTTACAAAACCCGTAGAATCACCCATATAGCTGCATGCCAACGCATAATAAATTGCCTGCCTGTCCGGCGTTTTTTCGTATACGGTATATTTCTTATTCTTTGTCGATGTTTTTTCACCGGCGTCTTTATAGAACGGGAAGGCATAATTCAAAAATATAAATCGTATCTTCGGGTTGACGGATTGCGCTTTTGCCGGTAGAGACGCTGCAAGGTTGAGAGACACCGGGACCGCATTAAATGTGGTTTCGCACGCCTTTTGGACGCCTTCCTGCGCCGTATAAATTTCAAATGATTTTTTGCAGTCCGTGGTTGTGAACATGCTCTCGACAATATCAAAATCCGCATAGGTGTCCATCTTTGACCCCTCGGACCTGAAGCCGCCGTTCAGCATGATACGAACATTCCTGTCTCTTAATTTTTTCAGGAACTCGCTTGCCCTTTCATTGTAGTCTATCCCCGGATGCCTTTTTTGGAATTCCTTTATCAGGAATTGGTAATTATTTTCCTGAAATGCATACCAGCCCGAACCCCAGTCAAAAAAGACGCCGTCATATCGGTGCGTTTGAACTTCCGAGACGATATGATTGATCCGCGCATCTATCATATCATCCGCAGCCATGTCGTAAAAAAAGTCCGTACAACCGTATGCATCCCCCATGGGATCAGGATCGGACTCTGCCGGGTCAAGGGTCCAGTAGAGCCTGTTCTGATAAGCCATCTCTTCCCAGTCGGTGTGACCGCCGCAGTAATAGAAGGCCGGGAGCCAGTCATAGTAAAGGAGCTTGACCTTTTTTGATTTCAGAAGGGCAACGGTCTCGCTGTCAAGGAATTTCCCTGTTACGACAACATCAAAACGGGACAAAAAGGCCAACTCATCTTTCGAGGGTTTAAAGTACTGAAAGGCGACCTTGATGTTCTGCCGTTCATGCAGTCCGGAATAACTGCTGCAGGCAGTCAGGCACACAAGACAGGCTATTACAACGGTTGAAGCAGCGCTTTTCATCGTCCGATCTCTTTAAACTCTCTTTGTTGTTTCAGCAGCAGACTTTCATGGGTCCTGTTGTCAATAATATAGGCGTCGACCCACCGGCTTCTATACCACAGCTTGATATTATCGTGATTCGATGCGTAGACTCCCACCCAGTCCTTCAGTTTGAGCATGATGTCTCTTCTCCACCGGTACCAGTATTCACCTAACCCCTGATATTCCTTTGGAGCATTCTCCACAAAGACGAAGATATATTCCGAAGGAAATTTCATATCCTTCTCAGAGGGGTCGTACATTTGTAAAAAGTCCTGTGTATTCATATGATACCCTTTTGATATTACCTGTGGGAATTCCTGCACATATGAAACGATCGTATAGGAAAAGGGTTGAAAGACATCCCCGATTTTGTAGACAAGAAAAGGAAATTCTTTGTATTCGATATCGTGGACGTTTTTCCGGAACAATTCCGTGTCTATCCATCGCGGCGTCAGTGATATGGTGAAGATAGAAATGATAAGGATAAGTATGAGCGAGATTGTGAAATAAACATTTTTGAAGAGAGCTTTCAAAAACCATTTTTCCACTATCAGATAATATAGGGTCCCGGCGACTAATGAATAAGCATAAGCAATAAAAACCATCTGTCTGCTGTGGTCTACTATTCGCGGAAAACCGAGATTCGGCGCAAAATAGATAAACAGGACCCCTATGGATATGAGTCCGACAGAGGCAAGGCGAAACGACAGCCCTTTCGGGAATATTCCCGTGAACGCTAAGACAAAAGAGGAAATTACAAGCGCAAGGATTAAAGAGGTAGGAGCAAGTATCAGAAGGGCGCCTGCCGGTTCAAAGGCTTTTAAAGCAGAGCCGGTCTTGAAAAGTTTTTCCAGCAGGGGGGCGGCAGCGCCGAGCCCTATAGTGAATTTATAGACCATTATCTGCAAAAGCCAGAGATTCCCCAGAATGCCTGCCGCTGCAACGACGGCAATAAACCGTGTCAAAACTTTAAGTTCCATTTTACGAACCGCGAGAGCGTAGATAAAGACGGGAAGTGAAGAGCATAAGAGAGGGATTGCTACCCCTCCATGTATTGAAAAGATTATCGCCAGACTTTCTGCGTAGAGCAGTAAATAGAGATTCTTTTTTGATTCCAGAAACCTGATCAGGAAATAGAGGTTTATCAGAAAGAAAGCAGAGGCTATTTCATAGGGCAGCGTTGTTGTAAACCTCCAGAAAAACACTGAAGGAGTGGTCACGACGTTCTTTGCCTGAAGATCAAGGGCTGACGGGTAATAAAAGGAAAATGGAAAGAGTTGCAATATTTCCGGTTTTACAATCCCGTAAATAAGGCCGAACAATTTTTCTGATATAGGGCTGGGCAAAATAATACCGAATAACAAAAGGGCCACAAACATGGATGCAGTTTTTTGTCCTTCAGATTCAAAAAGTTTCCGCAGTACATAAAAAATCGTAAAAAACATAAAAAAGAGAAAGAGGACGGGGAAAATGTTATACATAACTACGGTATTTAGATTTGCAAACTGATTGACCGTATGGACGAGCACCGGACCTCCCCACATATAAGGTGCGCCTGCCGTTTTATCGAAGAGTATATTGACTTTCAGGATATTCCCCCAGTAGTAAAACTGATACATATCCGGAGCAGCCCCGACCAGGCTGATATACCCTCTGTAAACCCTTATGTATAAGGCATATAGCATGATTACTGAAAAGATGCCCCAGTATAAAACGCCGTTGGAAGTCATTTGTAATTTGAACGAACGTATTCTATCGGCAGCATTGCTTTTGAACGAGGACAGATACATTTTCGGGTTTTCCAGGGTTTTCAGGATGTCTGTTACGGTATATATATAGACATTTTGCAGATATACGGCAACGTCTTTCTTGAAATAATATTTCAGGAAGAGGAGTTTTAGCGATATGAAAAAGATAAACAGGAACATAACCCCGAAAATCTTCATATAAATAAAGAGAGGGAATATAAGGGTTATAAAAGCTACCATATGGATAATGTTGAACATTATCCTGTCGGGAGAGTTATCTATGTATTCCTGGGGCAGAACCTTTTTGGGTATCCAGTGAAACAATAGATAGGCAGAGACTATTAGCTTAAATGTGCTGACTGTCTGAAGTTTTATTATCTCATTTTCTATCATTCAGAGCCCATAACAGAAGGTTCAGCCTGAGCATTTCTCCATCATAATGGACGTTTTTGAAATCAAAGGGCGCAATGGTGATAATCTTACCCTTGCCGTAATTGATGAAGCTTGCATAAACGGCGTCTCCGGATTTTATCAGAGGCTCGCCGTCAATTGTTATATATATACCGATATAATCGGTCTGTTCAAGCAGCAGGCTGTTTATCCGGTAATCAAGGCTTTTCACATGCTTCAGGATATTTTCCTCCGGAGATACAACGATGGACAGTCTTTCCGTATTAAACTCATCAATCCTTCTTGCAGTTGAAGTGCGGACGTCGACCTTGTTGCCGAATATGGTCATAGCCCTGATTTTTTCAGTCAGTTCTTTAAGTTTTTGATCGTTGAAATTATTCAGGTTGTAATCGTAGGAAGAGATGAATATGGCGGATTCAATCCAGAGTATGCCGCCATCTTTTATCCAGTTTTCGAGTACCTTAAACTGTTCTTCAGAGATGTTGGAGGAATAGACGATATTCTTGAGCAGATCGTTTTCTTTGAGAGGCAGATCGCCTATCCAGAGAGGATTGGTATAAATGATATCATAAAGATACCGGTCGTTTCTCAATTTCCAGATATCGGCGGATTTTAGTGATTCGGCGCTCCATCTCTGTTTGATCCGGCTATAGAATTCCGGAGGATATTTCCCCCTGAAATTTACGACAGGCTGATATGAAACAAAAGGGAAGCCCTTTAACAGATCGGGTCTTGTATCCATGATCTCTCTTGATATGCCGTTTGCGGGGACGGAGAATGTATATACTTCTTCGGGTTTTGGAGCTATGTCTCCCTGAGAAGTCTTTGCAGTCGGCGCGCATGCCTGTAATAAACCGAGCATGAAAATAAAGCAAAGTATTCTTTTTATTGTATGCATGATATAACCCTCCTATTAGGTTTCTAAATAATACCGAACCTTTTCCATTAAATTTTGATAATATTATACCTGACCATATGCTATAATTGTATAAAATTTAAGGTCATACATTAAATGAGGTTAATTTTTTGAAAATTATATTATAGCTATGAAGAGAAAAAAACTTTATAACATAGGCATATTATTCTTTTTTGTTCTGCCTGTTTTCCTGTCCCTGACCGGACATGCTGAAACGGATACCGTGTTAGATGAAAACGCCGTTAAGAATGAGTACGTCAATTCATCAGCGAAGCCGCAACAAATAGCCGCATTCACCGGCAAAGAGAAAGCACGGACCTTTGCGGAAAAATTACAAAAGGACGGTAAGGAAGCTTATGTGCTGAAAGCGAAGACCGCTAATAAAAAGACGGTCTATAAAGTATATGTAAAAGAATCCGGGAAGAAAGTCGGGGTCAAAGGGGGAGGACCTTTATCGGACTGGAATGGTGTATCCGAGGCAAAGGCCGGTATACCTTTACCGGAGAACGGCAGCGCCTCCATGCCTTCAGAATCCGGGAACATATCATCAAAAGCTCCCGCACAGGATATCTCTCCTGACGTAGTTCCGACTCCTGTCAGGATGGACTTCAGAGATTACGTAAACAGTGTGTTAAACGCTAATCCCTCAATAAAGATGAACGAGCAGGATTACAGGCAGGTCCAGGTAAGATTTTTGAGAGACCTGGAAGCTTACAGTGTCAACGTTTCATTGAACGGCAGTACGGGGCTCTTTTATGACGGCAACGGGATGACAAACGGCAGCAATGTATCTATAGATGCAACAAAGAATCTGTACGACGGAGGCAGGAAGCAGATACTGGAAAAGGAATTCGAGATTGTAAGGGCACTTTCAAAAACTGATTTGCTTAACAATTATGACACTGCTCTCCTCGCAGCCGCACTCTATTATTCGGATTTCTCTTACAATCAGGAAGCTCTGGATTTCTTAAAAGAGCAGTTTGAGCTGCAGAAAAGATTCATCGAACAGGTGGAAAGCCGTTATCAGAAGGGAGTCAAATTCACCATTTATGACTCCCTTACCGCCCAAAGTGAATATCTCAAACTCGAAAAAGACCTGTTACAGCAGAAGACAAACATCGTTAAGGCCGAGACTGCTTTCAGACAGTACGGGCATATCTATAGCGAAAACCCTATTAAGCTGTCTCCGCTCGATATCCGGTTTGCTCCGGAGATAGACCATTTGCAGAAATATGCGCTGGTCCACAACAAATCCATTTTCGCTGCGCGGTTAAGAGACGACCTGCAGAGGCACAGGATTTCCGAGAGAGAGGCCGAAGGCGGAATAAAGATCGATGCGGCTTCATCGTTGAGATTCCAGGCCGGCTCAACGGCCTTTACCGGCGGCAGTAATGTCACGGCAGGCATATCTTTGCGGTTTGCCCTTCCTTTATTTGACGGAGGGGTAAGGAAATCGGAAATCGCAGCGGAGCAGATAGAATCTATTAAACAGAGGTTCGGGCTGGAGAAAACAACGGAGGATATTATTAAAAAGGTGCACGATATTCACTCCGATTACACGAATATTGAAAAAGGTATCGAGATTCTGGAGCAGCAACTTTTGATCAATGAAAAGAGGCTAAAGGTATCTCTTGAACGGCTTGAAAAAGGTTTGGAGGACTACCGCGCAGTCAGGGAGTCATGGAATGATCTGATTGCTACAAAGATAACACTGATCCAGCATAAAACACTGTCACAAAAACTGCTTCTTGATTTGTTGATCCTGTCGGGGAAGAGTGTATTTAACTGATGTCGGACCGCCTGAGGGTTGTTTTAACGACAGAGGGCACCTATCCTTATTATAGAGGGGGCGTCAGCACATGGGCCGATATCCTGATCAAAAAACTTGACGATATAGATTTTAACATCCTTGCCGTTATGATGCACCCCTACATAACCATCAATTTTGACCTCCCCAAAAACGTTACGGAACTGATCAATGTTCCTCTCTGGGGCACGGAGGAGCCGACGGAGTATATCAGCGGACTGACCTTTTCCGAAATCTTTACCAGGAAACTGAAAACTCATGACGATACAATAAAGACGGTAACGGAAATTATCAGGGACATAACCGTTGCGATTTACGACAGGAACCCGGATTTGCCCTCGGTCGGCAATCATTTAGTCCACCTCTACGATATTTTCAGGGAATACGATTACCGTACGGTTTTTCGTTCAAAGCATCTGTGGGACGTTTTCTATGAGACAACCCTTGATTTTTATAAGGACAGAGAAGAGAAGCCTTCGGTATATGATGTTGTCGAGAGTCTCCGCTGGATTTACCGGTTTTTTATATCCCTGCTCTCGCCCCTGAAAGATGCCGATATTTACCACTCAAGCGCTGCCGCCTTTTGCGGGCTTCCCTGTATTATTGCTAAAATAAAGCATGGAACGAAGTTCCTTCTGACGGAGCACGGCATCTATGTGAGAGAGCAGTATCTCTTTGCCTCGCGGGAAAAGATGCAAAGCAGGACCAAAGAGTTTTTCCAGGGGCTCATCAGGCTCGTATCAAAACTGAATTATTACTATTCCGACCAGGTTTCACCCGTCTGCGCCCACAATATGCGGTGGGAAATTAAATTCGGGACCCCGGAGGAAAAAATAAAGATCATCTATAACGGCATAGATACGGAGCATTTCAGGAAAATGAATGTCGAGCGGGAGAGCAGACCGACCGTCATCATGGTGGCAAGAATAGACCAGCTCAAGGACGTCGAGACTTTTATAAAAACCTGTTCCGTTGTTAAGGAAAAGATTCCCGATATCCTGTTTAAGATATTCGGACCCGTCGTTGAAAAGGATTATTACAAACAATGCAAAGATATGGTCGCCGAATTAAACCTTAGCGGCAATTTTGTTTTTGAAGGGCTTTCCTATACCCCTGAGATTGCCTATAATGAAGGCGACGTCGTCGTCCTGACCAGTATATCGGAGGCGTTTCCTTTTGCCGTGCTTGAGGGAATGGCCTGTGAAAAGGTCGTGATTTCATCCGATGTCGGCGGTACCAGAGAAGTGCTGGAAGGACACGGTTTCATCATCAAGCCGAGAGATTATCGGTCTTTTGCCGAGAAGATCATATATGTACTGGAACATCCCGCCGAGGCTGCCGAGATCGGAATTGAAGCGCGCCAGCGGGTACTGAACGGGTTCCGTATAGATGATATGGTCAGCAATTACCGGGCGACATATCATTCCCTAAGTGAAATGAGATGAACAACCAGGATTCTCTCAACGACGAAGACAAGAGATCAATCGCTCTACTTAAGACGATAACCAAAGGTAAGGGCAAGCCCCTTGATGAATGGGAACTTACCGCGCTTCTGGAGACGAACGGGCTCAGGGATATTGACGCCGCGACTGACTGGTCGGAGCCGAATCTTTTCACTCTTCCGAAAAGACTTCTGAAATACATAAATCAACTGACCTATGAAACAAAAGAAAAAAAATTCGAGACAGCCAAATTCGGGAGAATATTAAAAAACTATCTGAAGGGCGCCATATTCGCCTTTCCCATGTTTATTCAGATTATTGCTATGATCGTCATCGGATTCGGTATCTGGTCAAGCATTGATTTTACGCTCAGGGAAGCCACTGCCATTGCCATGGGAACGCTCCTTGCTTTGTCAACAACGGGAGGAATATCCCAGATGATAGGAAGAAAAGGGTTGTTTTATATAAAATTCGAGGAGTTTCTCCTGGCGTCAAAGATTACCAGGAAACTCTACATGTTAGGAATCGTATTTATCATTTTCTGGGGTCTTGTGTTTTCACTTATAAATCTTTATTTTGGTCTCTTCCCGTTTTATATGTATCAGCTTTTTATTATTTACTTCCTTCTCCTGAGTATGTTATTCCTTATCTTTTCAATATTTTACATGCTTGAAACTTATGGCACCATTGCCTGGATGACCTTTTTCGGCATCGTTTTCGTGTACATTTTCCTTATCTTTTTTAAAATCGGTCTTGTCAAGTCCCAGGCATTCAGCCTGATTATTATTATTGCCTCCTCTATCATCATAGCCTTTTATCGGATGAGAAAACTGGAGAAAAAATCTCAGGCCGAAGGAACACTGCTTCCCCATGCAGCCTCGCTTTTTTATACACTATACCCGTATTTTCTTTACGGATCGCTATATTTTCTTTTCCTCATTATGGACAGAACACTGGCCTGGACAACCGGTAAAAAATATCTTCCTTATATAGTCTGGTTCAATTACCCTTATGAAGTAGGCGTCGACTGGGCGTTGATACCGCTGATTTCGACTATAGCCCTTATAGAGGTATTCATCTATGAGCTCGGATATTTTGCTTTTAAGAAAGTGAATGAAATCCCTGCCCCTGACGTTAAGAAATTCAACAGGTATTTTTTGCGGGTTTACAGGATTGCAGCGCTGACCTTTTTTCTGGTAGGTATCGTGTCTATATTTCTTGCCTTTCTTTTTCCTTACGCTGTAAAGAATATACCTTTCTTCTTCAGGTTTGTGGACGTTTTTTTTAATGACATCAATATATTTGTTTACTTCTTAGCCGCCATAGGTTATGTGCTGCTCAGTTGGTCATTGCTCAACTGTGTCTTGTTTTTCGCCTACTCACGGCATCAGTTCGCCCTGAAGTCCATTTTCTGGGGACTTCTCGTGAACTTTCTGGTCGGGTTTGTCTTCAGCAGGACCTTTGACTATTATTATTCCGTCATAGGGTTAACTGCCGGATCCATAGTTTTTGCCGTTATGAGCACCTATTATGCGTATCATTTATTCAGGCATTATGATTATTACTATTATTCGGCTTACTAATAAAATCGAATGAAACAAATCCAACATACTCCGGATACTTTATGCAGCCCCGAGGTTATACAAATGCCGGCGTCAAACCGCGGGAAGAGGATTTCTTTCATCATCCCCGCATATAACGAAGAAGAAACTATCGGCATAGTACTAAAGCAACTTAAGGAGACGTTCGGCGATCAGGAGGTTGTTGTCGTAGACGACGCCTCAACCGATAATACCGCGTGGACGGCAAAGGAAACAGGCGCGGATAAGGTTATCAGGCATAACATAAACCGTGGTCCCGGAGCGGCTTTTAAAACAGGAGTAATACATGCAGCCGGGGATTTCATTATAGTCGTCGATGCAGACGGACAGCATCCGTTAACGGAGGTCGGAAAAGTTGTC
>JBAZWR010000010.1:0-15987 GCA_041660325.1 Thermodesulfovibrionales bacterium
TAATTTTGGGGTAGGTCAACAGTTATTTAATAAATGATAGAACTTAGAATAGTAGTAAACATATGATGTTAAGCGGTTTGTTTGCTTCTTTTTTGCTCATACATCAATTTATCAGCCTGAGACAAGAGTTCATCTATAGTACAAGGAGACAAAGGGTCAAAGTATGCTGTGCCTATACTTATTGACAGCTTATATTCACGCTTACTTTTTGTATTATCCATTTCTACTGCTTTTTGCAAACGATTAATAACTATCTCAAGATTGTCCCCTGTGGTTTTTATCGGCATAACCACAAACTCATCTCCGCCAATTCGAGCTATAATATCAGAGTCTCGAAATGTTTCTTTCAGTATGTTCGCGGTATCAATTAATGCCCAGTCCCCTTTTTGATGCCCTAAGGCATCATTAATTCCCTTCAGACCATCCAAGTCACAATAAAGCATGAATAAACCCGCCTGCTGACGTTTAGCCGTCTTGAGTAAATGTTCGGCTAAAGTAAAAAATCCACGACGGTTGTACAGTCCGGTAAGCTCATCATGGAGTGATATGTCATGCAATCTTTCATGCATCTTGGCGTGTTCAATTCTTGCGATCAGCTCTTTTAAACTAAAAGGCTTTTTTATAAAATCCGACGCCCCGGATTCTATCGCATCTTCATAGGAAAACTCATCAATATGCCCTGTCATTATGATAATTGTCATGTCAGGCTTGATTTTTTTTGCTTTGGTTGTAAGTTCAAAACCACTTATATCAGGAAGAACAATATCAATGATCATCGTATCAAATAGGTTTTTACTTAATAGTTCAAGAGCCATACTCGCACTCGTCGCAGCTTTACACTGATAACCGCTCAAGGAAAGCCCTTCGTTTAGCGTATCAACTAACAATGTATCATCATCAACGAGAAGAATACATTCTTGCTTTGATTTTTCATTGGAAGCGGCTAATTCATACATGTTTTTCTCACATTGTTAATGGAAAGTAGTTAAAAGGCAAAATTCCCCGGAATTAAAGGGATTTCAGAGTCTATTTTTGGAAAGATAGAGTCAAATACTTTTACAACATTTGGGTCAAATTGTTTCCCGGAGTTTGATAGAATTTCTTCTTTAGCCTGTAATGGCGGCAGGCCTTTGCGATATGGACGGTCTGAAATTAAAGCATCGTAAACATCGGCAACTGCTATAATTCGTGATCCCAGAGGAATCTTTTCTCCTTCTAAGGCTTGGCTTCCGCTTCCATCATATTTTTCATGATGGTATAAAACGAAAGGTATGAGATTCATCACCCTTCCACCCATTGGATGTAATACATCAGCGCCGTGTTTTGTATGGATATCCATATGTTTACGCTCCTCGGGCGACAGTTTCCCAATCTTTTGAAGAATCATGCTGCTAACGCCTATCTTCCCAATATCATGGAGTAAAGCGGCAATCCTGATATTTTCTATTTCCTCTTCAGAACATCCCATTTCCCTTGCTATCATTTCAGAAATAACAGAAACCCGATACGAATGACTCTGGGTCTCTTTGTCTACTGAATCTATTACGAGAGACAACATCTCAACAATACCTCTATAGGTTAATCGTATCTCTTTAATAGCGTTCTCCTTCTTTTCATAGAGAAGTCCCATGCAATAACCTGTAATAGTGAGGAAACTTCCCCAAGTTAAAATATCTAACCAAAGATTCAGCTGGCTATCCACATGACCGTGAATAAAAGTATCCGGATAAACATATGCAATTATAGAAATAATAATAACCGACAATATTGCTGAAGAAGTAGCATAGCGTTTGCCATAATAATATGCGCCAACAAGTACCGGTAGATAGAAGAAATTCAAAAAGGCACGCTGATTATATACAAAATAGAAGATAAAGCCGGCAATAGCGACAAGGAGGAAAACAATAATTAATTCCTTGTCAACTTTGAAGTAACCTGCCATGCGTTCTTTAAACTGCAATTTTCAACCTACTCTTTCAGCACGTGAGCTATGAAATTAAAATGAGCAATAAATAATACCTGATATTGGCGATAATAAAAATTGTCATTTTCATGAAACTACGATTCAAATTCTATTACAATTTTACGCTATTAATAGTGATTAGTCTATCCTACTTGGATAGGTGTATATAGCGCCGCTTCTTCAAGCATTTGTTCCTTCAAAATCTCATCTACTTATTCCTTCATTAAATACTTCTCTCTAAGTGTACTTTCTACAGGTGTAGAATCGGCAACAAGACAAGGTGACCCTATCCAAAGAGTTGAGATATAGTCATTAATTCTCATGGGCAAATCAACCGCGAATTCGGGCGTCTTTGTTAAATAATCAAAAAATCCGAGTTCATAGAGTGGAACATCTTCCGATGATGGATCAATTTCACAATCCACAATTATTGTTTCTCCCGGCTTCCAGTGAGAGAGGTTATTTGAAGAACTCATCAGCATTGTACCGATCTCAGGCGGCCTGTTACCCTTTCCATTTTGCGCGTGTTCGTTATCCGTAGTTGTCATAAATGTCACTATAGGCTGCATAAAGACATAATCGGTATTATTTTTTATTTTAGCTTCAAACCATGCTTTACCGCTAAAACCGGCTTGATTTGACTGCTCGCTGATCACAATTGCAATAACGTCAAAAAGATGACATTTTTTTTGTAATTCAGCTTCTATTTTTTGATATTTTCCCTCTTGTTCAGTAAATACCAATTGTCTGAAAATATGTCTCCCCTCAAAGGATAGAAATGATCTGATGAAATGAAGATATAGAGTATCCTTTTCTACTATTTCTATCCCTATACCATTTTCCGCATGTCCTCTTGACTTTCCGCTCACTTCCCAAAGAGTCTCATTTGAAGCTCTTACGACTTTTCCCTTTAAATGAGAGGTCAAATCATTTGGCAAGTAAATTATTATGTCCAGCAGGGTATCGGGTGGAAACGAATGATTTGTTCTTATAAAAAGACCGTCTAAAGAGAAATTGCTTGACAGCCCTCTGTATACGATGCCATTAACATTAAAGCTTATTTTTTGCCTGTCACTAAACCTTATTAGTTTCCTTTTATCTCCGGGTTTTCGCTTTCCTTCAATTGCAATCATGATCTTCGATTTCGTTCCGTTTGCGTGCAATCTATTTTTAAGGTGTGTCCGGAATTAATGGCTGTATCTATACTCACGATCTATGTCCCCCTTACGATAATTTTGCAATCTTGAGAATAGATAGTCAATCCTACCCGGGTAGGGGAAAGCAAATTTATTTATTATTGATTGTAATAAGGTCGACATAGCCTGTTACTGCAACAAAAATATCCCCCCCTACCAGGGTAGGATTGCTTTTCTGATATTAACGGCTAAAATAAGAATCAATAGGAGGTAAAAAGTTTGTTTATAAAGGCTATGTATCAAACCAATGAAATTGATGGATAAACGAAAAAACAAGAGACATTCTATGAAGTTGCATACCAAACTCAGTGCTGATTCATTCGTTTCCTGGGGGTTATTAAGTGATGTTTCTGAAAATGGTATCTTCATAAAAAGCAATCGTGATTTCACAATAGGTGATGCAATCGATATTGAAGTATTCATGCCTGACAATAATAATTCTCTTCTTAAGGGAGTTATAAGAAGGAAGATAGAACTGCCTGATTCTCATAGGAAGTATGGGTTAGGAATAGAAGTTATAGAAAAAGATACGGTATACCGGCACTTCCTGAGAAGCTTAAAGGTGCAAACAAAAACACCTTTGCAGACACCAAAAGGAATTGCAGACAAATAGACGGTTTTTTAATGCAAATGAAACAGTGCAATCACTGTAAGTGCGGGGAACATGTAGATAAAATGGAGAAAAGAAAGCATCTGAGATTCAATAAGCGACTCGCAACAAAAATCATTGCTGATCAGATAAGTTTTACGTGCATGACGAGCGATCTTTCTGAAAATGGGCTTTTTATAAGAACCGGCAGTAGCTTTACTGTTAACACCCCTATTGATATTCAACTATTAATTCCCGGCTACAGAGTTTCTTTTTTGAAAGGTATTGTAAGAAGAACTATAAGAACTCCTATTCCCATGATGAAAAATGGAATGGGGATTGAGATCATAGAAAAAGATGCATCCTATATTCATTTTTTGAAACCTCTCATTGGAGAAACGGAAAAAAGTGCAGTGGAAGAGTCGGCTGTGCTATGCTCCCAAATAAGTGCTTCTTCAACCGATCAAGGAGCAAATAAGGACTTAAGTGATATAAAATGGGATAAGCGACAGTGGCAACGATACGCAGTAGATGACGGAGAAATTGCAGTCATGATCGGATCATCTGACGAGGCAAAAGTTGTTGATATAAGTACCGGAGGTATTTCATTTAAAACGGAGATAAGACTTGATCATAATAAACAATATGTAATTAAATTAAATAGAAAAGATAGTTTTCTTGCTCTTCACGGTGTTATCAAATGGGTTTCATTGAATGAATATACAAAGCTTTGTTCCCAAAGTGAACTTGTTCCGAAATATACCATTGGCATGCAGTTCACAGATCTCTTGGGCAATACATCAAATGAGGTTGTACAATTTTTAGATGGTCTCCCGAAAAGAGATGCTGTTAATGACCGGAATGAGCCTGTCGATTTATCAGAGTTCATTTTATCGGAGTGTATTGAACCTGAAGAAGCGCCTGGAGAGACAAAGTATAAAAAGACAAAATCTTCTCAGGACAAAAGAAATAAAAGTACCGGAGAAAAGCGCAAATCAGCATTTTTTTGCGGAAGCAAAGAACGATCTAATCTTCTCAGAGACCCCAATAAAGACGTCGTGCTTTCCGTACTGGAAAACCCAAAAACCACCGAAACGGAAATTGCACAGTTTGCAAAATTACATTCAATGCCGGGAGAAGCAATTAAAAAAATAATCCAAAATAAAGCGTGGATGAACCATTATGGAATTGTTTCAGCACTTGTAAATAATCCTAAGACGCCACCTTTTATTGCTGCTACTCTTGCGAATAAATTAAAGAAAAAAGATCTCAGAAAACTTGAAAGGAATAGAGGGGTTTGTGAATTAGTTCGCAGTGCTGCCAAGAAACTTTTATCTCATAACGTATAGATATGGAGCATTACAGCATTATTGGGTATTCGCTTGAACACATGGATTACTAAAGGAGATGCAACACTATGACGGAACTTATCAAGATTGTCACACGATATGGTGACTATAGAGTCATAAAGGGTTATTCCCGAGATTTTTTCCCAAATAAACCGTCGTTTCACCTGGAATTAATTACCGGGAAAAATATGGGCGAGATAATTGAGGTTCATTTGAAAGATATTAAAGCCGTATTCTTTGTAAAAGATTTCATAGGGAAACCTTCATACAATGAGAGAAAATACTTCATGGAAGGTCATAATATAACCGGACGCAAGGTAAAAATTTCGTTTAAGGATGGTGAAGTGTTGGTTGGATCAACTATGGGTTATGACATCAAACGTTTAGGCTTTTTCCTTTTCCCCGCAGATCCTCAAAGCAACAATCTGAAAATATTTGCGGTGATGTCAGCAGTCAGTAAAGTTGAATTTCTCGAATAAACATTAGCATCTCCAATGGCTCTGCCTTTTTTATTTTCCTGATTCAACATTACTACCGATAATCGTCAACCTTTATCTTTCTCTAAGACGCAACATTTGTGTAGGTAATACCCGGCACCCTTCAAATTTCGATTTTAAGCGGCATAACAAAACTAAATAGTACGAAGGGAAGCCACGAATACCGCCCGGGTCTTCTGACCCAGTCTCAGCCTTCGTGGCTTGTTTCTTCAGAAATTATGGCTTCCCTTTAATGACAGCACTTGTGCTCATGCTTGTGATGGTCGTCATCATGCGTATGCTCATGGGCATGCTTTTCTACTAAATGTTTGTGTTCGTGACCATCGTGAGAATGGGTCTTTTCCTTGTGCTCATGCTCGTGCTCATGATTATCTTTGTTATGGCAGCACATTTATCATCACCTCCTATTTTAGGTATATCACTTAAATGACTTTAAGTCAATTGTTCGGCAGGATTACTTCCTCAACTCCCCGCCGGTCTTTTCGGCGATATATCCGACAAGGGATGAGTGAAGCCCTTCTATTTCCTCATCCGTCAGGGTCCTCTCTTTTGACCGGTAAATGATATTGAACGCGAGGCTCTTCTTGCCTTGCGGTATATTTCCGCCTTTGAAATAATCGAATACTGAAACCTCTTCAATAAGTTCCGAAGGGTACGAATTGATTATCTCTTTTATCCGGGCGGAAGGAAGGGCCTCATCGACTGTAAGAGCTATATCGCGTTCGACGGCCGGGAATTTGGGTATTGAAATATACCGTATGGAATCAGGCGTCAGTGATAAAAGCAGATCGAGGTTAAGCTCGAACAGAACGATCTCCGGTTTCTGTTTCTTAAGGTCGAGTTTCTCGACTATATCCGGACCCATGACCCCTACATATCCGATGCGGCTATTCGATATATGAATATCGGCTGACTGGCCTCCGTGCAAAAAAGGCTCTGAAGACGGAGAGAATGAATAACCGCTTATCATAAGCTCTTCAAACAGGGATTCCAGCGCGCCCTTGGCAATATAAAATCCACGGGCGTCTTCTTTCCAGAGAGACGGGGCTTTTTCTTTGTACAAAATACCTCCGAGTCTCAGTTCATCTAAAGGAAGAGTATTCCCTATGTCTTCAAATATCCTCGATACCTCAAAAAACCGGATGTCTTTCATACCCCTGTCGAGATTGTATTTCAGATTTCCGATTAACGCGGGGACCAGAGAAGTCCTTAACAGGCATTCATCCTGATTAAGCGGATTACTGAGGGCTATTGTTTTTCTTCTCCCGTCCGAATCGGGGATTTCTATCATGTCGAGAGCCGACATGCTCATAAAACTGAAGTTTATCACTTCGGTAAACCCGCATTTTCTTATAGCATCCCGGACCTTGTTAAGATTTATTCTCCTTTGATTCAACCGGCCTGAGGAAAGTGAACTTTGCGGATTTGTTATGGGAATATTGTTATAGCCGTAAATCCGAGCTATCTCTTCGGCAATATCGCTGTCCCGTTTAATGTCCCGCCTGTGTGCCGGAGGAGAGACAATAAACGTGTCCCCCTTATTTTCCGCCGGAATACCGAGGAGACCGAGTATTTTAAATATTTCGGCATTTGTTGCAGATATGCCAAGGAGCTTATTTATTTTTTCGTACTTTGCCGTGACCGGTTCCGAAACATATTTAACGGGATATTCATCAATGATCTTATGGACCGTCCCGCCTGCGATTTCTTTTATTAAGAGCGCCGCCCTGTCTACGGCCTTTTCGAGAAACTCTATATCCGTGCCTCTCTCAAACCTGTACGAAGATTCACTTGAAAGACCGATTCTCTTTGAGGTCTTCCTTATGGATGAGGGTTCAAAATAAGCGCTTTCAAGAAAAATATTCCCGGTCTTTTCAGTAACTTCCGTATTGGCCCCGCCCATAACGCCCGCGACCGCCACAGGTCTTTCGGCGTCCCATATTAAAAGAGAGCCGCCGGGGATTTCGCGTTCGACTCCGTCAAGGGTCTTGAATTTCGTTGACCTTTCCGCGTTTTTCGTTGCGCGTAAATTGTTGAAAGAATCCGGAGTGCCCACTATTATTTTTTTGCCGATAAGCGTATCGGCGTCGAATGCATGGAGCGGGTGTCCGAATTCCAGCAGCACATAATTAGTAATATCTACGACATTATTGATAGACCGTATGCCGCATTTTTCAAGACGTGATTTCATCCATTCAGGAGAATCCGAAATCTTTACGCCTGTTATCACCCTGCCTGTATATCTGTTGCAGAGATCCGGATCTAAGATTTCAACGGAGAAATCGGAAACAGGCTGCCCGTTTTTTATTTCATGCAAAGGTAATTTTAAAGGTGTTTTAAATGCGGCGGATAATTCTCTTGCAATACCGATGCTGCTGAGGCAATCCGGCCTGTTCGGCGTTACATTCACTTCAAAAACGGTATCGCCTTGTACGGACGTCTCTCCCTCGACCTCAAGCCCGATCATTGTGAGAGTTTTGGAAACCTCTTCGGGTGCAACGGATATTCCTACCAGCTCTTTCAGCCATTCATATGATATAAGCATAACGTTTATTATAGCCTTGCGGATTGTGGATTGACAAGGCGCCGTTCAAAATACTCCGCGGCACGGGTTTTTTACTCATGAAACCGCAATAGTTAAAGGCGTATTCGGCAAAGGCGGGTTTTCAGTATTGTCCCCGGAAAAGCTCTATGATACCCGCTGCATTTTTTATTTATCCTTAAGTCCTCTGCTTAATTATTAGGCAGCGTTATCGGTTCTTAATGAAATGCCCCGCACTGCCACCCCATTTTAATATACTATTTATCAATCACTTATAATATTATAGTTTTAATAAATATCATATGCTTAATATAATCGCAATTATATACTTGACAAACCCAACTATTAAAACCACCATATTTAGTGCTTAGCCTTTGGAATAAAACACAAGGATGCTTTATGAGCCGTAACATCCTAAACCGAACTATAAACCCATAATCTAAAAGTTGACAAACATAGTCGTATGTATTATTGTATAGATACATGAATCAACTCATGGGATTATTTGAATCCCAAAATAAACCGAAAGGAGGATTGATTAAAAATGGCGAATGAAGAAATATATCAAGCAATTGAACTCATCGACAAACGGATTGCGAAACTAACCCAACTCAAGCAAGACTTTATTGACGAGTTCAATCTTAATTCTCAAACAACTTTGCCATTACCTTTTAAACACGACACAACAGCAAAACGGCAGGTTGCAAGGAAGAAGCCAACAAACAAAGATCGCATTATTGATCTACTTAAAGCAGAAGGGCCTTTGAGCCGTGGAGACATTGTTAAGAAAACGGGTATCCCAGCAGGTTCAGCAGCCGGTGTCTTTACTGACAAGAAGACTTTTTATTCAAAGGATGATAAATGGCATTTAGTTGAAGAAGTTTTTACTGAAGAACAGATTGTAGAAAAGTAGAAGGCGATCATTCGAGGTGATCGCCTTCAAGGTGTCCTTTTAGATGGGACTTATTCGATAGTCTAAGTTTACCATAATATCCTATCTAAAATCTACAAGGCCACCTCAAAGGGGGTTCCATGTCTTATAAAAAAGACAAACTTCCTAAAGCTCCTATTAGGGTTAAAAAACCTAAAAGAGGAGACTATCCGAAGAGGCTTTAATCCTTTCGGACTGTATCAAAGAACGGCGAGGTAGTTCATTTTTTGAATTGCCTCGCTCCTATCCTTTAAATGAAAGGTGGTGATAAAAAATGGCTAAGAATGAGAAGACATCAGCAAAGATAGCTTCAATTTCGTCTAAAGGGTTACGCAATCCGAGTTCGCTTACAAACAAAGAGATTAAGAGCGTTTGCGCGACTGGCCTGACTCAAACCGCTGACAAAAAGAAAAAATAGTTAACGGTTAGGTTTCAATTCAGTGATTTTTAGAATTGCTTTTGAGGGGATCGCAAGGTCCCCTCTTCCTTGTAATTCCTTACCCTCTCCCGATAAATGAGGAATAATACGCTTACAATCTTTACCGCTATAAATTAACCATCCAACAGACTTACATAATAAATCTTCTTTTTTCATCTCAAGGGGTGATTCATTCAAATATCTCCATGTTCCCGTTGGGCCTTGAGAATCAACCCACTCTATTAAGACGAGTTTTGCTTTTACATTATTATTCTGCATATTTATCCTTTTATTTATCTATATACAAATGTATACTAAAATGATATAATATTAGAAAGTTATTGTCAATACTTTTTGATTTTTTAAAAGAAAATATGCTATCGGCTTAAAAGTTTATAATGTGAATGCCTCTTTTCTTTTTGTAATCGTTTATGATAAACTTCTGTTGATAAACAAGGAGTCTAAAGTATATCAATGAGCGAAGAATTATTACAACGAGACCTATTAGGAAATCCCGAAAAACTCGGCAAGTGGAATTTTTATAATATCGGGGCAACCTCCTTAAGAGCATTAAAGGAATATAAAATTATACCCGACATTGATTATAGAAAATTTGAAAAAAGGAAACCCGATGGACTTATTGCTTGCAATAAGAAAGTCATTGCTGTAATTTCAAATAAGCTGCCAAAAAGATTAAAAACAAAAAAACAGATAGATGCGGAGGTTAAAGATTGGATTGAAGTTACTAAGAAATTAAAATCATCGCTTTTGATTATAACCGATACGCAAAAAACTATTTGGATTAATGCCCTAATGGGTGAAGCCATACGAGATGAAAATAATAACGATTTAATGCAAGTTTTTAACCCAAAAGATATTGAAACGGTAAAATTAATTGAAAAAATACTGGATAGTATTGATGCTAAAAATTCACAACTAATAGCACTCAAACTTAAAGACCCTTCCCCTTTAGCAAAACAAATTTGGCAGGATATATGGTCTGTAAGTGGCGCGACACCTGAAAACTGTCTTTATACATTTGTTGAGTTGTTTATTTTTAAATATCTCAGCGATTTGAATGTCTTGACCGGATTTTATAATTTCTATGAATTATTAAAAAAATATGAGACTAACAATGAAGAAGAAGTCTTAGAATTTTATGCAGATGTAATCAGGAAAGAAATAAAAAATAAATTCAAAGAAAGCCCGAGAGATAAAACAACGATTATTAACGGAACGATATTTGTCAGTAAAGATGAAAAGGCAGTTAAAGGGTATAGTGCTGTATTTAAAAAAGTTCTTGAGAAATTCAATAATGAAGGTAAATTAGAAAATATTCACCATGAATTTAAAAGTAAAATTTTCGAGAGCTTTCTTAAAGAAAGCATCAGCAAAAAAAACTGGGGACAATTTTTTACACCTTTGAAAGTAGTAAGGGCAATCGCCCAAATGACCGATATTCATGAGGGTATGTCGATATGCGATCCGGCCTGTGGTGTGGGAAAATTTTTACTTGAGCCTATTTTAAAAGATTTGCACCGCTTCTATAAGATTGATAAAAATCGAAACCTGATCCGCAAAATTAATTTAATTGGTTTTGATAAAGGATTCGATAAAGATGAGCAGAAAACGATTATTTTAGCAAAAGCAAATATGCTTATCTATTTGTCAGATTTAATAAAAGAAAACCCTGATATAACTGACCAGTTTTCCGATTTATTCAATGATACTTTTTTGCTCAAAACTAATTCTATTTTGGGATCACTTTCGGAGCCGATAACAAATGAATATGACTTAATATTAACAAATCCGCCTTATGTAACAAGTGGTAGTAGCAATATAAAAGAAGAAATAAGAAAAAGCGGACTTGAAAGTCATTATGTCATTAATGCCTTGGGCGTTGAAGGGCTTTTTATGGAATGGATTATCCGTGCATTGAAACCCGGGGGTAAAGCATTTGTAGTTATTCCAGATGGAATTTTAAATAGAAGTAATGATAAAAATCTAAGAAAATTTATTCTTGATGAATGTTTTCTTGATGCAATAATATCATTACCTGTTAAAACCTTTTTTACCACAATCAAGAAAACTTATATTTTAGCAATAACCAAAAAGATAGACAAAAGCATAATACAAAAAGAAGCTGTTTTTACCTATCTGGTAAGTGACATTGGCGAAACATTGGATGTTTACAGGTTTGATACTGGCGCAAACCATTTAGAAGACGCAGCGATTTTATTCAGACAATTTATTGCTACAAAAAAACATTTCAAGACTGATGACAAAAGGTGCAAAACGTTTGATTTCGATAAGTTCTATCAAAACATAGAGCGAGGATGGGTTTTTGATAGATGGTGGACTGAGGAAGAAAAAAGAGCTTTAGGATTATTGGAAGAAAATAAGAGCCTCAGTATAAATGATTTTGCGATTTTGCTGGGTGATATTGCAAATGAAATCCTGACTTATCAAGAAGAATTAAAAGAACTACAAAAAGAAAAGAAAAAAATAGGCCACGATTTGACGTTGTATGATTTAAAAGAAGTTCCAATAGAACAAATTTTTGATTTAACGATTAAAACAAATCATAGCAAATTCACTAAGGAATATATTGATAAGCACAAAGGAACAATTCCTGTTTATAGTGCATCAAAAGACCCCCGTCTTGTTGATTATGGTTGTGTGACAGATAATTTAACAGGGATAAAATATTTCGAGGACTGCTTAACGTGGAATATTGACGGTTCAATTGGGAAAGCCCATTATCGGAAGGGAAGATTTTCTTTATCTGAAAAGGTTATACCGTTAATTGTGTTTCCACAACATGAAAAACAATTGGATTTGAATTATTTAAAATATGAAATTGAGAATGAATTTAGTAAGTATTCTTTTAACTTTGGGAATAAGGCTGGTAAGGGGAAAATAAAAAATATCAAAATCAAGATTCCTATCAACAAAAAAGGCGAGTTTGATTTAAAAGCTCAAAAAGAAATAACTAAAAAATATCAGATTATCGAGCAGGTCAAACAAGAACTTGAAAATAAATTAAATGATCTTCTCAAAATTAATATTGATATTTAATCTTAAACTTTTTAAATAGAGCGGTCTTGACTATATAGCACTTTTTATCCCAAGAGAGAAAGTATATCCTCAACACCGTTCTTTTTTGTTAACTTTATCAGGCTTAACAGAAAGAAGTTTTGTTAACGCCTCATCAAACTTCATAGGATGAAGCGTTAACTTTTCTTTCTTTTTTGCCTTAACTTTTTTTTCGGTTTCTTTCAAAAATAATCTACTTTCTGTTTATCCTTCTTAATTAAGAAGTCTCAATTAGTCATATTGCCAGAAGCTACAGACTCTCGATACATCAACCTTTTACCTTTGCTACAAATTATCGCTCTATTAGTATTTTCAGCATCTAACGTCTTTCTTCCATTATACCGGAAATCAAACTCCGCAAGATACCTGTGTAAATGCTGTTTCCCGACATGGTGATATATACCGATTATACCACGTTTTAAGATGCTGAAATATCCTTCAATGGTATTCGTATGAACATTGCCACGGACATATTCACGCTGTCCATGCTTAACAACTTGATGGTCAACGAAATCTTTTTTAAGTCCTCTATAAGAAAAGAAATCATCTGTCATTATTGTGGCAGATTTATCAACTTTCTCTTTGATTATGCTTTTTAGGTTTGCTCCTGTTACTCTTACAACGGTTTGCGATTTAACATTTCCATTTCTTTCTACTAAAGAAAATACAGGGGTTTTCTTTTTTGTGGTTCTTCCTGTAAGACCCGATCTCTTTGCCTTGCCACCAACATAGGTTTCATCAGCTTCAACAATTCCGGTTAATTTCATATTGGATAAGTCCGCTATGGCATGTCTTATTCTATGCGCCATAAACCAAGCAGACTTATAGGTGATTTCAAGTCCACGGTGTAATTGATTTGCGCTCATACCTTTTTTAGAAGAACATAGAAGATAGATAGCGGATAACCACTTATTGAGGGGTAAATGGCTTCCCTCAAAAATAGTTCCTACAGTTACGCTAAACTGCTTCCGACATTTATGACACTTCCATAAACCCTTACGTGCAGATTGCTTAGACGATGCCTTGCCGATAATTTGGTAATGCTCTCCGATAGTTCCGCAATGCGGACATTCCGGGCCATTAGGCCATCTCAGGTCTTCAAGGTATTTTCTTGCTTTATCTTCATCTGAAAAATGCGGTGAATTTAAGTTTAATTTTTCCATATTCCCCTCCGTTGATTTTACTATATCAGAATCAAATGGGTTTGTCAAGTATATAATTGCGAATATAATTGCGTGACTTTTTATTAAGCATATGATAAATTATGCAATTAGAGGGTATAGCCGGGGTATTTTTTATTAATAACGTATAGTTTTTGGGGAGACTTTATGGTTAAAAGAGTACTCGTAGTCGAAGACGATGAGGAGAATCTGAGTCTTTTCTGTACGGTCCTTAAATGCGGCGGATATGAACCGTTGCAGGCCAAAAATGGCATGGAAGGCGTAAAAATGGCGATGGAAGCAAAACCTCATCTGATTCTCATAGATATTCAAATGCCGGTAATGGACGGGTTCGACGCCATAAGAATTTTAAAATCCGAGGCGTCTACCAGAGATATTCCCTCCATTGCACTGACGGCAGAACAACTCAGAGGCGGAAGAGACGGTTTCATCGAGCACGGTTTTGACGACTATATCCTAAAGCCGATAAAACTGAGGGAGTTCATCCGGATTATCGACAAACATTTAATGTAAAGCTCCGGGGACGGCATGCGGTGAGGGTAAATCTCGGACCTCATGAGACGGCGGTCCTAAAACTATCGGTGCAAGATTAATAACCCCAAAAAGGAGGTTTTCATGCCAAAGGGATTAGCTTTAACAATCGGTCTCAACTCTGTAGACCCGAAACATTACGGCGGCTGGTCGGGTGATCTTAACGCCTGCGAAGCGGATGCGCAGGATATGGCGGACATCGCCAAATCAAAACTTTTCAAGGTAAAAATGCTGCTGACAAAGGCTGCCGTCCGTAAAAACATTATCGCGGAAATGAACAAAGCGGCAAAAACGTTAAAGGCCGGAGACATCTTTATGCTCAGCTATTCAGGCCACGGGGGACAACTGCCCGATATGAATAATGACGAGCCTGATGGACAGGATGAGACTTGGTGTCTGTATGACGGCGAGTTGGTGGATGATGAAATATACGCCGAACTCGGCAAATTTAAACCCGACGTCCGCATTCCGGTTTTTTCCGACAGTTGCCACAGCGGCTCGGTTGTTAAAATGGCCTACTATCATGGGACCTCAAGCGCCGGAAATGCAGGTATCGGCGCTCCGGACGTAAAATACCGTTTTATGCCGCCGGACGTTGCCCTAAGGACATACCGCAACAACAGGAGTTTTTACGACTCAATACTGGCTAACAAAGGGATCAAAAGCGCACAGGATAAGGTGCATCGGTATTGCTTATCTCGGGATGCCAGGATAACCAGTTGTCCTCGGACGGAAATTTCAACGGCTTGTTTACATCACAGCTTCTTAAGGTATGGAAAAACAGCGCATTCAAGGGCGATTACCGAAAATTCCATAAGGATATCGTGAAACGTATGCCCCCGGACCAGACCCCCAATTATTTTCGCGCAGGCAAAACAAACCCGGCGTTCGAGGCACAAAAGCCGTTTACTATCTGACGCATAAAATTACCTAAAGGGTTCTTATAAAAGGAGGGATTATGGGAATCGATATGCATTGCCATGTGGTCGGCAACGGCAGGGATTTGAACAAGGAAAGACGGATACAATAAAAAAGCTCTTATGAGGCTCTTTCAGGTACGGATTAAGACTCTGCGTTCTTGCGACCACCCGGCAAAAAACCTCTCAAACTCGCCGTGCAATACCTGCACCCACTCAATCCGGCTGACTCCATCACGGAGAAAGCCCATGAACCGTTCATCAAAATAATCTCTCTGAAAGTGAAAAACACCGTTCCTGTAACGCCGGAGCAGATTCACATTAGGCGACTTAAGCAACGAGTCTATTTCTCTGTCTTTGAGATTCAACTCCTGCCACCCTTCAATTACAACATACAAACCGCCGAACCAATATGATATAAACAAGTTGTATTCCGCCTCAAATCTGGCTATTGGAATTATCTCCCGGATATTCCGGTCCCAAAGGTTTTCATAGGCAGTCTTCATACTGTCGGCCCAGATGAAATATTTGTAAAGGTTTAATACCTCGTCGTCATTTGCCTTTGCCTTATTGCTCACATTACACCGTTTTTCAACCATGGATACCTTAGCCTATATTATTCATGAAATCGGCAACAGGAACTGAGCATAGAGTATTTGAGCGGTTTTTTTTGCCGATAGTCAAATACGGTATAAAAAATAGAGAGGCAAAAGCCTCGCAGGGAGGAACGACCGAGAATGAGCGCAAATACTTTATCCTCAGTTCAATCAGAAAATT
>JBAZWR010000010.1:15997-38764 GCA_041660325.1 Thermodesulfovibrionales bacterium
CCTCAATTTGAAAGGAAGATATGATAAAAAAGCTTTTAGGTTCTCCTCGGCGAATCCGCCTGAGTGCGGACGACTCCATAATGTACTATTAACAATGTTCGATATGCATTTATCTAAAATACACATTAGGTTAAAGGTGCCGTCAGGTGAATATGGATTATTTTTTGTCGCGTTCTAAATGTTTTTTTATCATGTCTTCCTTTCATTTTAGGCAACTGACGGGTAATTCCATGGCTTATGCGCCGCTCTTATTGCAGGCTATAACGAGGCCCGCCCCCGCCCTCCGGCAGGTTCCATACGATATTCTGAAAAGGACACTTCAAATCGCAGGTCTTGCAGTGCAGGCAATTACTAAAGTTCACTTTTATTTTATCGTTTTGCAATTCATAGACGCCCGCAGGGCAGAATACCGTGCAGGGCGCTTTATAATCCGAAATACATTTTTTGCATACGGCTTCATCCTTCAACTCGATATGGCTTTTCTGTCTTTCGTCGTGCGCCGTGCCGGAGAAATAAACGTCAGTTAATTTGTCGACAATGATTTTGTCATCCGCCTTCGGCAATGGCTCGGGTGATCTGCCGCAGTAAAAACTCTTCATATCCTCGGTTGTCGAGTAATCAGGTTTTGTTTTAAGATCACCCATTGGTGCGGCGCCGCCGGCAACGATCTGAAATGCAAGGAGCGGCCCGCCGGGGAAAGGAACTCCCATAGCAACCGCAGGAGTGAAATTGCGGCTCTCCCTGAGATCGGAGTATATCCGGCCGTTTTTCAATTTCTCTTCATATTTTGCCAATTGGTCCGCCGAAAAATCATTGCTCCTGAACGCTTCAAAGAGAACTTCAGCCGCAAGCATTCCCGATTTTATTGCCGTATGCAGTCCTTTCAGTTTTCGCGAATCGACAAGGTTCGCGGAGTCGCCGGTTATCATAACGCCGTCTGATGTAAGTTTGGGTATGGAGAAATACCCGCCGCAGGGAAGAGTCCGGGCGCCGTAATGCGTCGGTTTTCCGTCTTTGATGATACCGGTAATCAACGGATGCTGTTTGTATTTTTGTAGTTCCTTGTGCGGATCGAACTGCGGGTCTTCGGAACTGAGATGAGCGATAAGCCCGATGACGACCCTGGTTTCGGAAATACAATATATAAATCCGCCGCCGGAAAGTCCTTTACGGAACGGATATCCGAGTGTATGGATACATTCCCCCTTTTTGAGAGGATTACTCTTCAGTTCATATATCTCTTTTACGCCGAGTTCATAGATGGAAGGAGCCTTGCCTTTATCAAGATGCAGTTTTTCAACCAAGCTTTTGCGCAAAGTACCGTTGCTCCCCTCTCCCAGAACGACGACCTTTGAGTTTAGAATATAACCGGGGGTCTCATATTCGCCGTTCTCCAGAAGACGTTTGTCGTCCGTTCGGACGCCGACTACTTTGGTTTCTTCATATAGAATTTCAACTGCGGACGTTCCCTCAAGCATCATCACTTTATTCTTCCCGGCAATTTCAGAAAGCCAACCGGCAAATTTGGAGAGTGAAAGAAAATAATTGCCGTGATTATTCAAAAACGGCAGAGTAAATGGAACTTCGATCTTTCCATTTTTGGTCAAAAAATAAATGGCTTCCTTGTTTACCTCTGCATCAATGGGGCAGCCAAGCTCTTTATGGTCAGGCAATAGTTCCGAAAGAACGTCGGGAATGAGCACCGCACCGGAAATGTTATGCGCGCCGAAATATGCGCCTTTTTCGAGGACGGCAATTTTGTCTTCTATATCAATTTTTTCGCCTTGCAGTTTTCCGTCTTCAATATCTTTGTTATGTTTACCAATGAGGTTTGTCAGGTGAATTGCACTGCTTAGATTGGCAGGCCCGCCGCCCACAAAAATAACATCGAACTCTATTACTTCACGTTCCATATTTATTCCCCTTCCCTGTTATCATATCCGCGGCATGGGTTCTTCCTGCGGATAAAGTGAATACCTGCCATAAAGATAACGGCAATAATAACAAGCGTCACATTCCTCTTCACTAAAGCACCTCTCATCAGTTTTTAGTACCCTAACATTCTATTGTATCGTAAAAGTACTATTGCTCATATCATTGACAGTGCCCTTAGATTTGCTTGTGATCTTTACCTGATAGTTGTCCCCCGGCGTCAAGGTAGCCGGTATTACCCAGTTAAATGAGCCACTGCCGTCACTTCCCATCCTGACAGATGGAGATATCGTTTTGCTTAACACTCCACCCTTGAAAAGTTGAATCTTCACATAAGAACCCGTTTTCCCTGTGTATGTCCACTGAATAAGCCGTGAAGTGCCGCGCTGCCAGATCTCACCTCCGTCAGGAGCCTTGACTGTTATAGACGGCGGCGGCGGTGAACTTATCGAAAAATCTGCGTCGCTTGTATCGGTATAAAAAACATTTGTTTTACTTTTGATCCTGATCCTGTAATCATTCCCGGGTTTCTGTTTGGCTGGAATGGTCCAGGTATAAGAGCCGGTCTCCGCAGATATGCGCGATTTGATGGTCCGGTTCAATACCCCTCCCTTGAGGAGTTCGATCTTCACAAAAGGACCGGGGTTGCTCATATGTTTCCATTGTATCATTCGGGCTTCGCCAATAGTCCAGTTCTCAGCGCCGTTAGGAGACGTTACAGTAATCGGCGGCGGAGCCACACCTGTTCCCTTCAGCGGTATGGTAAGTAGCGGTGTCCCAGGGTCATTAGACGGTACGGAAAGACTTGCATTCTTCACGCCCGCTGACGATGGCGCGAAATAAATCCCGACCGCACAAGACAGTTGCGGGCCTATTGTCATACCGGAACAATTATCGCTCGAAATATTGAAATCTGCAGGATTTGTGCCTCCCAAAGATGCCGTGCCTATTTGAAGATCTGTCTGCCCTATGTTTGTGAAAAAGAAGGACGCTGTCAAAGAACCGGCGACTGTTTCGGTTTCCCCAAAATCATAGGAGAGCGGTGAACCCTCGATTTTGGGTCCGGGTGAATTATTCGCCAGCAGGACATTATATGCCTTCAATATATTTATTAATCCGTATCCATAGGCATTGTCGCTCTCAGGGACACCGAGGTCTGTAGCAGATTGCTCCAGTGACAGTTCAATTTCCTCTATCGTCTTTCCGGGAAATGCGCTTTTTAGTAAGGCGATGGCTCCTGCAACATGAGGCGCTGCGAAAGACGTGCCTGATACAGGCGAATAAGAATTCGGAAAGGCCGTAAGGTCTGATGTCCTGATATCAACTCCGGGGGCAACTACATGAGGGAATATGCTGCCGTCACATGCAGAAGGGCCACGGCTGCTGAATGATGCTATTATATTATTACTGTCAACCGCTCCCACAGCAAAGGATCCCGGATTGTTTGCGGGGCTGTCGCTTGTATTCATTGAAGGCAGAGAAGGGGGGCCGTCGTTGCCTGCGGCAAAGACGACTGCAATGCCTGCAGCCCTTAGACTCTGAACGTCCTGCTGGAAGGCAAGGTTACATTTGCCGGAGCTATCCACTAATCCCCAGGAGGCGTTCACAACATCAGGGGCGTCATCAGTGTCGGGATTGCCGTCAGGATCAAGGAGCCATTGAAAACCATCATGAATATTACCCGAGGTTGAATCCCCTTTGTCATTGAAAATCTTGACGGCGATCCATTTCGAATCCGGAGCAACTCCGATGGCTGTCCCTCCGGACGAACCTCCTACCATGATACCTGTAGTCATTGTGCCGTGGCCGTCCGCATCATAAGGCGAAGAGTGCTCACCATTGGGGTCGTACCAGCTGTTGGTCCCTCCCCTCCATTTGGCCCCAAGATCCGGGTGATTGATGTCAACACCCGTATCAATGCTTGCCACAACTGTTCCTGCCCCTGTATCACCAAGGTTCCAGACCTCCGGTGCCTTAATAGCCTCAAGATTCGATTCCGGTAAAGCTGTGCTTCCATACTTTACAACAGGCGCATGTACAGTGTAGTCCTGCTCAACAATCTCAACGCCGGGAAATTTTTCCAGGTCAGGAATCAACCGCACCGGCACCGTAACGGCTATGCCGTTAATAATCCAGAGGCTTTTTATTTTTTTGGCCTTTCTCATTTCAAGGAAGGACCGGAGCCGCTCCTGGGTTACCTCTGCCTTGTCCTTAAGGGCACTGACAATCTTTGTTGCTCTTATCCTTTTATCCTTACCTGTGATGGAACCAATGGCTGCTTTCTCAGACATATGGACAATGACAGGTAATTCATAATCCGGACTTAGAGAACGGATCAATTTTTCGAGTGAAGCGGCATGGTCTATTGCATCAGCAATATGGGCGAAAGAGAGTAAGGAGATACACACTGTCGCGTAAACAAAAAGCAACGGAGCCTTTTTTATCATCATTCTTAGTCCTTTTGAGTTATTCCTGTAAGCAGCAAAGCCATTATAAGCGGAATAGATATCCTGCCTCAGTTGTTTTATTTATATTTTAATAAATTGGCGGATGCTTTGACATAACTATTTTGCCCCACCTCGCTGAACTGCCGTATAAAATTACATAAAAAACGATACGCCTATGAGTATCTTGCTTGAGTTTAACGGTCCGTTGGGCTCTGCCGTATTTGCATTTGAAATATGGTGGAAGCGGTAGTTGAAGTCTATGCTGGTGTTCCTGTTAATGAAATAATGCGAGCCTAAGCCTGTCTGATAAGTGCCGTTAAGTCTTCTCCCGAGTTCGGGGACATGAAGGTCCGTATAGACGAGTCCGCCGCCGCCGAAAATATACGGGACTATGTTCCCTAATGCGGTGAAATTCCAGCAGGCGAGAAAGGTGATCCCCACCATCGGGGTCGTCTCCGGACTGACGACATAGTGGACCGGCATTTCGATGAGCAGTTCGTGGCGCCCGCGATACCAGGATTTACCGGCTTCTTCGGTCAAAAAGTAACCGTATCTCAATATAAAATCAACGGTTTGGACCTTTGTTTTGGTAGCGCCAAGCCCGGGGTGCGTGACGCCGTAACCTCCGAATAAGCTCCACTGGCTTTTCGCATTCAGGACCCCTTCAATTTCTTTGTCCTGAGCAAAGGCGGAACTGAAGAAGAGCATTAAAAACAGCAAAGCAAAAATAAATCTATTCCTCATACCAATAGTATACCGGTAGGCGCCATTCGGACGGCGGCCATTGTTTTATCTTTCCGGCCTTCAATCCGGTTTGAACCGAAAGGATTAACAAGAAGTATTTTCATCGCTTAATTTTTCCGCTCGGCGTTTTTGGTATGCGGTCCGTGCATTCAAACTCTTTCGGCACTTTATATTTTGCCAGCCTCTGATAACAAAACCGCATTAAATCCTCCGGATCAAACTCCCCGGTTGTGCCTTCCTTTAAAACAATTTTTGCCAAGGGCAGCCGGCCGTATACCGGATGCGCGGCGCCATAAACTACGGACTCTGCGACGACGGGATGCTGATTGATTACCGCTTCCACTTCATCAGGGAATATCTTCATCCCTAAAAAATTAATAACGTTTTTCCTGCGTCCGACAATGGTCAGAAATCCGTCTTCATCAACCTTTCCAAAATCCCCGGTCTTAAAC
This sequence comes from Thermodesulfovibrionales bacterium, assembly GCA_041660325.1. Classification (GTDB taxonomy): domain Bacteria; phylum Nitrospirota; class Thermodesulfovibrionia; order Thermodesulfovibrionales; family SM23-35; genus DYFC01. Next base: position 21,573 of record JBAZWR010000010.1, read on the forward strand.
CAGCCGTCCTCCAGAATACTTTGACGGTTTTGCCACGGCGAGAAATAGGCTTCGAGCAGCCCTTTTCCCTTGATGTATATCTCGCCGACCCCCTCTTTATCCTTATCGGAGATAGCGACCTCATAGTCGGGCAATGCTCTTCCTACGGCGCCCCGTTTACTCTTATCGGCGGAAAGATTGATAAAAGGCAATCCCACCTCTATAATTCCGTAAGCTTCAGTCAATTCAAAACCGAACTTTGCAAAAAAGCCTTCAGCGATAGTATCGGTAAGTTTTATGGCGGTTGAAACAGCCAGGCGGACATTATTCAGGGATTCCGCAGACAGCAGCTCCGAGTGCGTCAATACGCTGTAATGAAAAGGCGAGGCATAGATAAAAGTACCCTTTTGCTTCGTTATCGCTTCTATCAGGGATTCCGGGAAACGATGACTGCAAAGGACTATGGTTGCCGCGCGGCGAAGAAAAAGAAGGATGGACACTACAAAATGAAAGCTCATTGAAAGGACCCACAGGATTGTGTCCGCTGATGTTATTCTCAGGCCTTTATCCGCCGCCCCGGTCCTTTCAATAATTCCCTCATGAGATAAGACGACTCCTTTGCTTGCGCCCGTTGTGCCTGAACTGAAGCGGATGAACGCCGGATTGATCTCGTAATATTCCTTGCACGGTATTTCTTTGACGTCTCTTTTTTGAAAATAATACCCGGCCTTTTGAAACCCTTTTGATTGAAGGCTGCGGGCGTCGTCAAGGCCGTATAATCCTTCCGCGAATATCAATATGTCCACGGCAATTCTGTCGAGAATAGTCTTGATCTCATCGGGACTCTGTTCCTGCGAAACAGGGACGACGACTGCGGATAGAGATAAAACAGCCAGACTGATAGTTATATAGTCAATGCCGTCCTCAAGGAGAATTCCGACCCGGTGGAACGGTCTGACGCCGTTTTCATGGAGAGATGCGGCAATGCCGTCCGCAGAGGAAATCAGTTGCCCGTAAGAAAGCTCGCAGTCTCCGTCAACAACTGCGGTCTTACCTGCAAACCCCTCGGTTTCCTGTTTAATTATCCGATAAACATTCATATTATGCTTCCTTATCTGTAATCCTTGTGAATATTGCGCAAAGCGAAAATATATTTTGTGCCGTAATGGATTGCTCTGAGGATTTCCTTAAAAGGGACCCGTACCTTATTCACCCGCAAGGGATTTGCGCTCCATGCAATTCTGTAGAGACGCGAGAAATGAGCATAAAACCTGTTCATGCCGAGCCTGGTCGGCAACAGAGTATGCATACAATCATAAAACAGATATGGGTCTTTACAAATAAATGCTTCTCTATATTGGTGCCACAATTCAGTACCCGGCGAAGGAGAAAACACGGTAAAAGACACCTCGGCAGGGCTTATGCTTCTGACCACTTTATGTAATTTTTTAAAATCCTCATCGGTAAAATCCGGGTTGACCATAAGGCTTGCGTGGAGGGTTATCCCGATTTCCCGGAGGAGAGCTATTGCCTTCATATTGGTCTCTTTTGAAGTATGCTTATTGTATCCTTTCAGTTGTGAGTCGTCCATCGCCTCGATACCGACATACAATATAGCAAGCCCGGCCTTTTTCCAGAGACGGAACAGGTCGGGACGCTTTGTGATCGTATCGGCCCTGGCCCAGCTCACATATTTCTTTTTTATTCCTTTCTGTATGAGCAAGTTTGCGACTTCGGTCATCCTTTTCTCATTCAAAAAGGTTTCGTCATCGACAAAATAAATATGGTCCTCCCGAATATTTTCAATTTCATTTACGACGTCTTCGGGCGCACGCTCAAAATATTTTCTTCTCATTATAAAGTGCACTACACAAAAAGAACAGTTGAACTTGCATCCGTAAGATGTTCGCACGCTCGCAATGTTCGGGAACATGGTGTCAAGTTTGTTTTCAGGAGCCGACGTCCAGACGGAGAAATAACGCGACCTCCGGACTATATCCCTGCGGGGGAGTGGTATATCTTTTATATCGGGAAATTCGGGCGGCAACTCCCCGGCCTTCCCGGCAAAATCAGGGTCCATTGGAGAAAGCGAAACCTGTCCGAAAGAAAGGGGCAGTCCCGCTTTGAACCTTCTTATTATCTCCTTAAAGGCAGTGCCACCTTCACCGCGGACGATAATGTCAATATCATCCAAGGCATAGTCCGCGGGGGCTATGGTTGCATGAATTCCGCCAACGACGAGGAGGACGGAAGGGTCAAGTGTTTTAACGGTATGCGCTAATTCCTTGATCTGCGACGCGTTAGTGCTATAACCTGTAAATCCGACGATATGGGGCTTCATTTCCCGAAATTGTTCATGAAAAACTTTCGCGGGCTGTTCTTCTATGGACAAATCGCAGATGGCTACAAGATCTTCATCCGGGACCGCTCCGGCGACGATCTCCAATTCCAGCGGTTCAAGATTCAAAAAATATTTCAGCCTTTTGGCCGAAAGAAGATAAGGCTGCGGCTTGACAAGGAGTACCCTCAGAGGCCCGTCGCTTTTTGCATAATCAGATTTTATTATTACTCTCGTATTGCCGTTCTTTGAAGCGGACATTCTGCCTCCATGTTCTTATCATTTCCCGATATTGATACGATTACCTTCTTTGACCATTGAAGCCGCTCCCATGCCGGCCTGCTCGCCTAATGCAATACAGGCCCCCATTACCCTTGTCGAGCCGAGCGCCACGGATGAAACGGAGATACAGCGGCCCGCGCAGAAGAGATTGGCAATACCTTTGACCTTCAGGCAGCGAAACGGGATTTCATAGTAATCGCCGTGTTTAATATACTTATATATTGTTCCCTTATTTTTATCCCAGATTTCTATGGGCCATGAATTCTTCACAACACCGTCATGAAATTTCCCGGCGTTAAGAACATCTTCTTCCGTAAGGGTATACTCTCCGGATACCCTCCTGCCTTCTCTGTCCATAACATGGCTGGAAGAGCCGGCGATATAGGAGTCCCTGAATGAAGGCAGTATATTTTTCAGATAATCGTGCACCGCTGCGGCGTCCTTTCTTGCTCTCCGTTCACGTTCGGTCCCGTCAACTCCGTCAATACTCATTTTACAATATCCTTCATCAGGCGCATCGCCGGAAGTAAAGGTAGTAAACCGCAAATAGGGTGACAATATATTTTTCCTTACGGCATCGGCCAGATAATAAGGCACTTTAATTGAAAGGGTGTCGTCCGCGTCTTTCAAACCTTTAAAGAGAAGGATATAACCGGCCAGTTGAAGTTTTTCGGAAGAGGATAATTCAAAGGAAGCTCCGGCCATTGCCGAAATGTCGCCGTTCCCGGAGCAATCAATAACCGCTTTTGGGAAAATATAGCCTCCGGACCCCGAATGGTCGACTATTACTTTAATTATCATCCCGTCTTTCTTTTCTACTGAAATTGCCTTTGTATTGTAATAAACAGACAGTTTCGGTTCCTTCCCGCATAAGGACGTAAAAACGGACCTGAGATCTTCTCTGGAATAGGGCAGCACATATACCTGTCCTATTTTCCTTATCGTCCTGTGGGGAGATATCTCGCCTAACAGAGCGACTATTTCACGAACAATCCCATGGTTCAGCGTTTCGGACGGCAAGGTATCGCCGTTCAGGTATAAACCGCATATAAAATGTAACAACCCGAAATAACCTGCTCCGCCCAAGACATTTTCTTTTTCTATCAATACGGTATGCGCCCCTCCGCGCGCCGCCGCTAAAGCAGCGGCTGTTCCGGAAACGCCTCCGCCTGCAACAAAAATATCACAGATAATCTTCTCTTTACCTGCCGCCTTCATAATCCGCTTCTCAAACTATTTTCCAACGCAAGAATCTCCTCATCAGAGACCAGGCCGTCTAACCATGAGATGACCGCGTTCAGATGACCGTTGAAAGAGTTGAAAAAAATTCCTATTCCCGGAGGCGTCGGGACGCGGGGCATATGAAATATATTGTTTATTTTTGCTCCCATAATCTCGGGATACTGATAGGAACACTTACCTATATGAGAGAAATAAAACGACGCGAATTTTCCGCCAAACGGCAAAAGGAAAATTTTCCTTAATAAAGACAGGGGCGCAATACGAAGCAGCAGGGAAGCCTCCAAAAGATTTTTTGGAAGGGATGATTGCACCTGCTCATACATCTGTCTTTTAATTTCATTTATCAATGCCTTTTTGTCATTCAGCATATCGACATGGATCTGAAACAGAAACATGGAAGCATAATTGAAAAATAATTCCTGTTTGATATCCTGAGAAGACCGCATATCCACCGAAACCGGAATGATATAACTGTCGGCGGACAAACCCCTGCTTTCAAAAAGTTCATGCATCGCCCGTATCGCAACGGACAATAAATAAGGCATCACCATTAAATATCCCGCCTCTTCATAGGCATTTTCATAAATTTCACCGGTTTTCTGACGGTCAAAACCGATCAGACTGAACTTGAAGCCTTTCTTTGCTTCACAATGTGTCGTTACAGGCAGAGATCTCAGGGAGGTTTTGGAGAGAGCGATTATTTTACGATTAACATTTTTACCGGCATAAAATTTATCCGCCCATTGGGACAACTCTGCAGAGGCGGTCACTCGGACATGCCCGATATTGGAATTGCAATCTTCGGTCAGATACTGCTGAAACAGGTGCGCAAACGATTCTGCGCCCCGGGCGTCAAACAGACGATGATCGAATGTCATGGCAAAATAGCTTTCTCCGCCGTTCGTATTCAGGAGATGAAACGCCGAATGCTCATTTTCATTTTTAAACGGCGTATTGACCCATTCTTCCATCAAAGACCATGCATTCACATGTAGCGAGGAGTTTTCCAAACGCCGGCTATTGAAATTCAGGCTATTCCCCTTGTCCTTTTTGGGAACTTGCCAGTAGGGCGCCAGATTATAATCGCGGGCCACTCTGCCATCTAACACGGGAAACTCTTTTATAAAGCGGCACAGGCAACTTTGAACGGTTTCCGGGTCAACCGCGGAATCCAGCTTAAAAACAAGCTGGAAAATATTCCCGGCACAGGTCGTTCTTTTTAAAATATAATCGACAACTCCCATCACCCAGTCAAAACCCGAAAGATAACGTTTATTCCCGAATGACGGAATAACTACCCGCATAACTAAAGTGTTTTCCCGATAAAAGAAGCTAACGAGTGAATTGTCTCAAAATCTTTTTTAGATAAATCCGTATCTATCAACCGCAGGTTAAACGTCTTTTCTACATATACAAGGATCTCGACAAAACCGAGGGAATCAATGCCTAATTCATGAAAAGGCACATCCGCTTTAATTGAGGATTCGGCCTTGGACGTTATAGAGGCGATGCCCTTTATTAATTTATTCTCGATATCTTTTACTGTCATATATGAATCAACCTGAACATTTTTAATAAATTTGAAAGGTAGATATGATAAAAAAGCTTTTAGGCGACTCCATAATGCACTATTATCACTGTTCGATATACATTTATCTTAAAGACACATTAGGTTAAAAGTGCCGATAGGTGAATATGGATTATCGTTTGTCGCGTTCTAAATGGTTTTTTATCATGTCTTCCTTTCATTTTATGCAGCTTACGGGTAAATCTAAAATGCTATATTGTTCTTTAAAAAGCCGGCTCTTTATGTTTTTTTAAGATAGATAACCGCTTTTTCGCAATGACAATTATATCGAATGCACCGTATTAATTCAACATTTGAACGCCCGGTGTCATTGAGAAGATGAATGCCGCGCGGGTTTTCAGCGACGGGATTAGCATAGCACGTTTGATTCTTCAGCGTCAGCGCTCCGGCCGCGCAATTAAAGGCGCTTCCGATCATCATGCTGCCGAATAAGGGTGAATACGCCGCTGCGGGAATATCGGGAAAGAGTGAAGGAATATACACGGACTCGTCCGGAAGCAAACCGTCGGTATCAATGATATTTAAATCCGCCGGCATATGCCCGTCAGGGTCTTTTCCAAAGCGAATAGTATCAACCGCACAGAAAACATTCCGCGAATCCCTTTTACTTACGAGAAAAAAAGCCGCGCCTTCTCCGGGTACCTGAAAGGTCGGCTCAAAATGAAAAGGTTTTATTCTGCCGTCATGCGCCTGTATCAGTTTGCGATTGTAAACATATTCAAGCACGGCGCCGCATTGATCAACCGCGCCTGCGAGGACATAATCACAGCGTTCTTCGTTTATCCATGCCTGAGCTAACTGCAAGGCATATTGGAAAGAAAAATAAAACTGTGTTACCGTCAGGGTCGGGCCGTAAATTTCTAAAGCTGAAGATATATATGAACAAGCGGCGTTATGGACCGAATTGGAAAAAACGGTCGGAGAAACATTGGCCTCGCCAAAGTCAAGGATGTCATCAAGAAATTTGAAGGTTGTTGCATGTGCTCCAAAAGCCGACGCCACAATAATTCCGATCCGTTCCTTATTGATGTTTTTTATACCGCTGCTTTCTATCGCGTCTGCTGCAGCCAGGACTGCCATCCTGCTCAACTTATCCGAACGCCGCATCTTTTTCAGAATAGCCCTGTCGGTCAACGTTTCCGGATCAACCCGGTAAACGGAATATTTTTTGTCCGGGGGGCCGGATACTTCCGATGGTTTCCTCCATCCGCTTTTCAATGAGTCTTCAAAACAATCAATACCCCTACCCTCGGTGAAGATAATGCCCATCCCAAGAATATTCATATTTTTTCATCCCGTTTAAAAACAAGGGCTGCATTATTGCCGCCAAAGGCCAGCGAAGTGGAAACTGCATAACTGCCGTTGATAGCGGTCCTGCTTTTCACGGGGGCTATTGAAATGGCTTCATCCATATTTTCAAAGCCGGCGCTTGCGGGTATCCATCCCTTCCGAAGGCATATAGCGGTGAACACGGCTTCCATCCCGCCTGCCGCGCCCAGGGCATGTCCGGTAAACCCTTTTGTAGACAGCATTTTAAGGTCGGCCCCGAATATGTTTTTCAAAACCTTGCCTTCAACTATATCGTTTTCAATCGTCGCAGTCCCGTGGGCATTTACAAAACTCACCTGTTGCGGCGCTACGCCTGAATCAGTCAGGGCCTTATGGATTGCCGCTTTTAAACCGGTCCCGTCCGGACTGGGAGACGTAAGATGATATGCGTCACCGCCGGAACCATAACCGCCAATATACAAATCGGAAGTCTTTTCCCTTTGTCGGGCGGAATCCGCCGTCTCCATAACTAATACCCCTGCTCCTTCACCCAAATTGAGCCCTTTGCGGTCTCTGTCAAAAGGCGCGCACAAATCAGGACTTACAATGCCGAGAGAGCCGAACCCGCAGTAAGGGATGCGGCTCAGCTCATCCGCGCCGCCTGCGATAGCTATATCGCACAGGCCGTTCTTCAGCCAGGACAGCGCCGCTCCGATTGCATCGGTCCCTGAAGAACACGCATTCACTACGGTAAGCGAAGGCCCATGCGCTCCGATTTTACGGGATATGCATTGGGCAAGGTTTCCCTTTAAAAAACGGTCAACGGCAGTCATCGGAGCGGACCCGTCGCTGCGATAGGATTTGTAGAACTCCAGGTCATTCAACTGGCTTGCGACCGTCGTACCCATGCAGACGCCTACACGAAAATTTGCAAGTCCGGCGTCAAGGTCCGCTTCTCCGAGCGCTTCGTAAACGGCGCAAAGCGCAAGACTTAACGTTCTTTGTCCTTCCAGGGTAATTTCTTCAGGGATTTCCCGGACTTCAAAGACCGGATAGTTAAGGACCGTCTCAAAGAGAGATACCCTTCCGGCATTTCTCTTTTCATATGCAAAGGAATTAAGCGTTTCGTCAAGATTGCCGCCTGCCGCGGAGATTACGCCTAATCCTGTTATTAAAACATTTTTCACTCTGAGGACCCGGAGAATCTATTCATTCAGAAAAGGCTTGTCCTGTTCAATCCCTCGTCAATTGTCACGATGTGCATGTCGGGATATTTATTATGGATGTATTCGATTATTTCAATGATGTTTTCTCTCTCGTTGTACAGCACTTTGGACAAATTACAGGCAGCGCCGCTTGATTGCCCGATAATGGTATCATTCACCTGCGGCGTTCCGGAAAGAGGCACAAAAAGCATTGAGGAATCGTTATCTTTAATATAGCCGGCCTTTGCTCCCGAAGGAGTTATATTTAAAATTTCTCCGGGGATAAAGGCGCCTTTCTTATTTGATATTTTTATTTTGCCTTCAATGCCGTGATGGTAGAATATCAGCCATTTCTTTTCGGAATATGCCTTGTCAATGTAAGCCTTCATCTTATCCACATTATGTTTTACCGAATATGATTTCAATTCGTATCTGTCTATGACGTACGGATTTGGCATGCTCCGTCCGCCTCTTGCAGACCTGTAATATTTACCGGCAATATTTCTGACAAGGTCATTATTCATATTGAAAGGATAAACGAGATTTTTCACTTTTATCCCAAATTTTTCAAGAGTTGCTTTCGATTGTGACATTTCGGTTTCAATCCGGTCTCCTGATAGCTCTCTGAGATTCGGATGTGACTTTGTATGGCTTAATATTTCCCAGCCGTTATTTTGCAGTTCTAATATTTGGGGACCGGTCAGATAATTTTCAGTATTGATCCAGTCGGTAACGACCGCGGAGCAGGCAACCTCGCCCCGTGTCTTAAAAATGTCCTTTGCAACCAGATAATCCGTTTCATTCCCGTCATCAAATACAAAGGTAAAAAGAGGTTTCGAATTATTCGCTAAAGCGGGATTTTCCTTATACACGCCACGGCATGACGAGAGCAAAAACAAACCGAACGCAACGACAAGGATCGTCCTTGAGAGTGAGCCCACACAATCCCGCCTTTTGATGAGTGATTGCCGCACGCCTTTTATTGCATCGCCATGACAAATAACCAAAGGCCTCTTACTGTTTATCGCCGGGGTCAGGGCTAAGCTCTTTTCGTGTTCTCATAGATATAATTTACGAGCGTATCGAGAGAATAAAATATCTCTTTCCCCTTGGCCATATCATTGACCTCGATGCCGAAGTTGCGCTGCAGGAGAACGACGATTTCAACGGCATCCAGTGAATCCAGCCCGAGCCCCTCGCCGAATAATATTTCGTCATCCCTGATGTCCTCCGGCTTGATATCTTCCAGCGAAAGTTCCTTCACAAGCATTTCCTTTAAATCTTTCCTTATCCGCGCAATTTCTTCCTGTTTACTTTCTTGCATTCCAAAGCTCCTCCATTGATTTTATATATAACTCTAATCTTTTTCTTCCCAGATATCATGAAACACAAACCATTGATAGGGGTAACGGGCGACATAATCTTCCAGGATACCGGCAAATTTCCGGACATAACCCGTTATCTCCTCGTGCTTTTTGCCTCTTGAACTGTAGAGCGGGTTCATGATATTAGAGGCGTCCAAAATATATTTCCGCTCAGAAACCTTAGCCGACAAGAGCACGACCAAAGGGCATTGGACCGCGGCTGCAATGCTGAAGGCCCCGTAAGGCAGCTTTTCTTTTCCGCCCAGAAAGGAAACCTCCGCGGCTTTGTATCCATAACTGCGGTCTCCCATGATCGAAACAATATTGCCCTGCCTGACTGCCTGCACCGCCTCTATGACCCCGCTCAGAAAATTATCCGATAAAATAATTTTAACATTGTCCTTTTCATTGCGGATATCCAAAGCTTCTTTTATCGCGGCATTGTCCTCGGGCCTCATCATAAGATAGACCGTCCTTTCAAGTCTTCTCAACGACGTCATGACAACCTGCCAGCTTCCGACATGGGCCGTCAGCAGGATAAACCCTTTACCGGAGGTGTCCAGCAATCTTCGCAGTTTTTCATATCCGTGTATTTCCAGTTCAAACTCGCCTTGCCCCGAAATCTCATAGTAACGGTCGATAAGAATTTTACCCTGATTGATGAATATTCTGTAAACACCCAGGACCCTTTGCAGAAAATTGCGGTTTTCAAAGCGCCTTCTGATATAAGCCATGCTTGAAGAAACGGCGGGACGGTCGAAGAGAAGGTAATAAAGACAGACAAAGTACAAAAAGCCGTAGGCGCCCGAAAGACCGAAGATTTTTACCGAAGCCTGAAAGAAACGGAAGCCTGATTTATTCCCTCTTTTTCTCTCGACAACCTTGCCCTGATTCATGAGCAGCTCCTTGCTTTTCTTATGAGGGTTGCCGCACTGAAAAATATCGTTCCCATGAGGACGGCGCCAAGCGGGGCGATAATCAGCGAGCCAAGGAACCATTCAAGCAAACGGTCTGAAAACTGTGAGAAGACGGTGGCAAAGGAAATATCCGTCAGCCAGCGTCCATGTCTCATAAAGTAACCTGCCTCGATGCACAGGGCCGGAACAAAAGGCGGCATAAAAAAATGCTGCACATTGACCGCCACTACTTTATTCAGATTCAGTCGGGCCGCTACATAAAGTATGACAATTGTGTGGGAAAACAGCAGTGGAAGTATGGCAAAAAAAGCGCCGGCAGCAGCAGCCATTGCCAGGCCTTCAGGGGTTGCATTTTCCTTTAATAGCATTATGATAAATTTGCCCGGATGCCGTAATATCGTTAAGTCTTTTTTTTTGCCCTCGATCAGACGCTTGTGTTTCAGAGGCAGAAGCCGCCTCCCGACAAGCATTGAGTGGATGAGTGAAATGCGTAAATTGTCCAAAAACGGCTTGAAACCGGAAACACGGTCTTCGGGGTTAGGATAACGGACGTCGATTTCAACGGTCATTAAATTCAAACCGGCCCAGGCCGCCTTTGCAAGGACCTCGGCTTCAAAATCATAATGCGAGCCCTTAAACTTCATCCGGTTGAGATATTTAACGGGATAGGAGCGGAATCCGCTCTGGCAGTCATCGATATGAATCCCGGTTTCAATACGCATCCAGAGATTGGCAAATTTTCTTCCAAACCGGCTTTTGGCCGGAATATTCTCCGAATTGAAATTTCTGCAGCCTATGATCAGGTTCGAATCGCTTTCCTGCATCAGAGGCAAAAACTTTTTAATATCCCGAGGGTAGTGCTGCCCGTCCGCATCTATGGTTATCATGTAAAGCCCGCCTTGCGCTTCAATATACCGTGAGGCCGTGAGGACCGCCCGGCCTTTACCAAGGTTCCTTTCATGTTTCAGCACGACGACATCCATATCAGAGAGCAAAGATTCGATCTCCGTATCGCTGCTGCCGTCATCAACGACTACGACATTTTTTATAATCGAAGAACACTCCGCAACGATTTCCTTAACGGTGTTTTTGTTGTTGAAAACCGGGATCGCGCACCATATCCGGTCCGTTTTGATGGAACTATCTTGCATGCCGGGCCTTTAATTGAGGTTTTTTGCCGGGCACAAGCATGTCCCAAAGGGTGCCGGAATATCCGAGCTTATGAAGAATCCTCAGGCTGTTATCAAATGAATCGGGAGGGAACACGCAATGCCTTACGTCTGCAAAAGCCTTTGTTAAAGTTTCCTCCAGCCAGCTTTTATCGACTAACGGTGAAATATAATAAATCGGCTTAAGCATTCCGTCATCCGGGGATATTATATTCTCCCGTAATGCAATACCGGCAAGAAATGTTTTGGGTAATATCCTGATACCCATAAAAATAAATATTACACATTTTTTTAAACTTTTAATATTCTCAATCCCCTCAAAAACGGTCTCTTTTGTCTCTCCCGGACCGCCGAACATAAAATAATGCGAGACGGCAATCCCGAATTTATTAAAGAGCTCGTTGCATTCGGTAATATCCTGAAAAGAAAATCTCTTGCCTAATTTCTGCAAGGCGGTATTACAGGCGCCGTCCGAACCGATCTCCGCCGCAATGAGTCCCGACTGTTTCATCAGGCCGACTATTTCATCGTTTAAGCCGTTCGGTTTGAAAAAACCCGTCCAGGGGATATTGACGTTGCGCCTGTTCATTTCCCTTAAAACCTCGAGGTAAGCCCCCTCGGAGTCGTTAAAAACCGAATCTATGAAAAAGATATATTTCACTTTATACTTGTCACGCAGCAGTTCGATATCATCAACAACCGAAACGGGGTCCCTTTTCCTTATCCTGGGACCTTCCAGAACGGGATATGAACAGTAGACGCACTTGTAGGTGCAGCCGCGTTTTGTTTGCACTGACGCTATGTTTCCGCTATGCAGATAATAGCTCATCAGTTGTTCATCGTATTTTGCCGAATTAATGCCAGCGCCGGAAAGTCCTGTATCCGGCCCTATGAGACGTTCCACGGGATAGATTCCACGGGCCGCATTATTCGCAAAATCTACCATCAACCGTTCGCCTTCCCCGATAATGCCGTAATCGGCCCCTGTTTCCCGTAAAATCAAATCGGGGACAAGGGAAAAACCCGCTCCGCCCAATATCACCTTGCTGCCGGAGGTTTCTTTGACTTTTTTTACGATATCCTTTACGACGTCTATATAATATTGTTCGTTCATAAGATTTACATTATCTATATTGCGGACTGAAATGCCGAACAATTCCGGCTTGAAGTATTCAATCTCCTGACAAAGGGCTTCCAGGGAATTCTTTCGCTCCAGAAAATCAAATTGCCTTACCTCATGTCCGGCAGCCTCCAGCGCGCCGGCGATCATGCTGAGGCCCAGCGGATAAATGGGATAGGGCGAAACGGCTATATTGGATGAAATCAGCAATATCTTCATCGAGGCCCTTCCATATCCTTTCCCTTGTTCCACTTCCTGCTCCTGAGTTGTGTCTTATTATACGTCCCTTCAGCCCTTTCTTTTTCTATAACCTTCAGAAAGAGTTTTGCCATCTTGATCCCCTGACTGCAATCACCGTAAAAAGTGTCCCAGGCATAATAATAAAGCTCCTGCAATTTATCCATACTCATCTTTGCAGGCTTAAAAACGACCTCGCCTCCGGTATATCTGAGCCAGTCGTTGTGCAAAATCCTGTTTTCTTTCTCAAGGGTTTCCCTGATAGGGGTATGAGGGAAAGGCGTCAGTATGGTAAACTCGGCCAGATCCAGTTTGATTTCGAGAAGGAAATCTACAAGGCGCTTAATATAATCTTCATCATGGTCGTCCATGCCGAGGATGATCGTTCCCTCAACCCCGATACCGCGCTCGTGCAGTCGTTGTATTCGTTTCCTTATAACGTCGGAGGTGTCAAAAACCGCTTGATATACATACCAGCAGCCGGCTTCCGCTGCCAGGTCCAGTATTTCATCGTTATCTTTAATGGGATGAGAAATCCATTTCTTCTTAAGCGGGATCAGCGCCTTAAATAACTCTTTTTCCCAGTCATCATCCTGCGCAAGCGAGTTGTCCACGAAAAACAGGCGGTTATTGTTTATGCCTTCTATTTCTTTTATAACGGATTCTATGTCCCTCGGCCTGAATTGTCGTCCGCCTAAAAAAGGCGTGCAGCAGGGGAAACAATTAAATTTGCAGCCCCTCGAAGCGTGGATGAGATCAACCATCTGCACCCCTCTGTAGTTATACAGGTTACGATTGAGGATACTCCGTCTGGCCGGACCGATCAACTTTGTGTCGGGAAAAACCTGAAGATAGTTATAAACCTTTTGCAGCCTTCCCTGCCGAAAGTCGTTAATGACGTCCTGAAAACGTCCTTCCGCTTCGCCGAGGAAAACCGAATCCGCGTGTTGCATAGTCTCTTCGGAATGCAGCATCGTTGCGATGCCGCCGAAGATGACCGGAACGTTCCCGGCACGGTAGTGGTCGGCAATCTGCCATCCCCTCGGTATCTGGCAGGTAAGCATGGCGGAAATGGCCACCAGATCGGGCTTTTCACTGAAATCAATATCCTGAACATTTTCGTCGTAAAAAACGACCTCTATATCATCAGGGATTGCTGCCGCAAAACAAACCGGACCGTGAGGCGGGAGATGGAATTCCGTCTGCCTGTTCAGTTTCGGCCATTTAGGATAAATAATGATTATTTTCACCGGAGACTTTTGCCTTTCTTTATATTTGAAAACTCTTTTATTATGCCGGGAACGGTCCCCGTATTGTTCAATATTTCTATGGCGCTGTCAACATTGCATAAGACGCTCCGACCGGAATCGGACCCCTTCATGACGACAAAAAAAACGGCATCATCTTCCTCAACCATTCCCGCAAGCATTGCGGATGCCTCATCGTGGAAAGTCATATCAGCCGCCATTGCCATTATTGCCGCTAAAGCTTTATCCCGTCTTGTCGCATAAAGCAAAGGGCCTTGCAACCCGAAGTATATGGCTGCCTCTCCCAGGGGGCTTGACGGCAGAGTATAAATAAAAAGATTCGCTCTGGACAACGTCCTGCCGCTCTCTAAATAGTCCTTAAAATATTGGACATCAGACTGAAGAGAGCCGGCGGTGTTCGTGCCGATAATACCGATATCCTGTTTACTGCCCGGAGAATAGCCGATCCCGGCGTCATCTAATGCAAGCGCAACGGCGCGGCAGGTCGCTTTAGAAAGCGTATCAAGACGTCCGAAATTCTTAAACGGATAGTGGAATATGTCTTTCCCTGACCGGGCGTTTACCGACCCGCCGTCAGTATAAGAGGACCGCTTCTCCTTCATTATGCATCCGTATGCATCCTTACGTAGCCAGCCTATGCCGTGTATGGAAATATTCATAGAATACCGTTCAGGTTAAAATCAGGGCCGCATTTATTCCGCCAAAACCTGCATTCGTCATTAGGGCCTTTTTGTTTTTTTCCACCGGGCATTGCTCTGAAGAAACCCACCCATGCGCGGCTTCATCGGCCTCCTGCAAATTAACGGTAGGAGGTACCATCTTCTCCTTTAACGCCCTGAGAGCTATGATGATTTCAACAAGACCCGTTGCTCCCATGGTATGGCCTATTGCGCCTTTTATTGAATAAACGGGCCTTTTCCCGTCTTTGAATACTGCTTGAAAGGCCTTCATTTCCATGGCGTCGTTATAAACGGTCCCTGTTCCATGTGCGGCTATAAAGCCGATGGCCCTTTCATTAATACGCGCCGATTGCAGCGCCTTTTTTATTGAAACGACAAGACCTTCGGCATGTCGGGACGGTCCGGTCATGTGGTTGGCGTCGCAGCTCAATCCCCAACCGGTTATTTCACCCATAATCTCTCTTTCTTCCCGCTTTGCCCGGGTCTCGCTCATCATCAAAACAAAGGCCGCAGCCTCTCCCAGACTCAATCCGTTTCTGTTCTTATCAAAAGGTTTAGCGGTTGATTTGTCTATGGCCATTAAAGATGAAAACCCGGAATAGACAAATTCCGTAACACTGTCACACGCAATCACAAGCACGCAATCACTGCGGCCGCTGCGTATCATCGCCGCGGCCCTTGCAACCGCCGTTGCCGAGGAAGCGCAGGCAGCCGAGACTACCGTTCCGGGGTCTTTAACGCCTGTAAGCGTGGAAACCTTCTCAAGAAGACCGCGAAGGTTACAGAGGGATACGTCACCCGTTCCTTCAAGGATATTCTTTTCCAGCAGGTCAATCTCGCCCTTTGTTGAAGCCAGTATCAGATTCGCATCTTCAGGTATAGCTGCGGAAGTCCCGTCAAACAGAGACCGGATCATCTGTATAACCAATGAATCCTGCTGATGGTATGTCAGGCCGTCGATAGTTGCAGCCTGATCGGACTGGAACGACTTTGTGTTAAACCTTTTTAATCCGGAAATTGCGGTCCTGCCGGAGAAAAGACCGTCCCGGCATACATCGGCGCCCTTCCCATAAGGGGTTATCATATCCGAAGCAACAACAACCGCTTTCACTGTCGGTATAACTCTCCCGCCTTCCATCTTCTGCGGCATGTTTCCAGCAACTCTGGAGAGACTATGCAAACACCCCATGAATCATGGTCAACAAACAATTGTACGGTATACCCGCTTGCGGCAAGACTTCCGTCCTGTTTTAGCAGATGGTATTCCGTATTCAGGCGGGCGCCCTCATGCCAGATCAGGGCCGCCCTGATCGTAAACTCTTCATCGAGGAAGAGGGGCTTGAAATAATCTATATGGAATTGAATAATAGGGGTGCGCAATCCCGCCTCCATGAAATCCTTGTATGAAAGGCCGCAGCGTCTGCCGATTTCCTCCGCCGCCTCTTCAAAATAGAGCGAATACCTACCATACCAGACAACCCTCATAGCATCGGCCTCGCTGAAACGGACTCGTCTTTTGATTTCGACAACAATAGGTTCCGGCGCGCCATGTACCTTTTCAAAATAAGATTTCTTCTTCCGTTGTTTCATATTATCCTGAAGTTGCAAAACAAGTTCTCAATTTGAAAGGTAGATATGATAAAAAAGCTTTTAGGCGACTCCATAATGCACTATTATCACTGTTCGGTATGCATTTATCCAAAGTACACATAAGGTTTAAAGTGCCGTCAGGTGAATATGGATCAATTTTTGTCGCATTCTAAATGGTTTTTTATCATGTCTGCCTTTCATTTTATATGCCTATTTACGCTCTTCTCCTGCAAGACGGACTCTTAATTTCATCTCTGCAACTCTCCCGCCGGCCTTGCTGATTAATGCCTTTACAATAAGTTCTCCGTCGTTGTCCTGGATCTCCCTGCATTCACACGTTATTTCTTCCAACGGCAAAACCGGAGACAGAAATTTTGCCGAGACAATCTCCATGAGTGCGACATTATTCTTTTTCCATTTTTCAAGCATGTAGATTATGCATTGTATCTGACAGACGCCCGGCAGAAGCTTTTTTTGAGGGAAATGTCCCTGGAATCCTATAAAGTCTGCGGGAAACACAAAACAGGCCGTCAGCGCAGGGTCCGTAATTTTTAAATCAGCCATACATTGCGCGATCTCTCTTTTAATATTTCTCAATGTTGAATTTCCTTCAGTTTCACCATAAAGCCGTATCCGTATTTATAGTTTTTCAGGATAATGCCCCTGGGATAGAGTTTCCTTTCATCCGATTGGTACTCATAATAAGAGACCCGCCAGACTAATGCGTCGTCTTCATAATAGCTTTTTTCGGTCAGATTGACGTCAGGGCCCGCAAAAATATATTCCATAATACCGGCCCCGGACGGTTGCCTGAAAATAATCCGGTATTTTTCCTTCACTATGGCTGCTTCAGAGGATGGGATCTGGTCGAAATA
Organism: Thermodesulfovibrionales bacterium; assembly: GCA_041660325.1. Classification (GTDB taxonomy): domain Bacteria; phylum Nitrospirota; class Thermodesulfovibrionia; order Thermodesulfovibrionales; family SM23-35; genus DYFC01. The sequence continues at coordinate 38,696 of JBAZWR010000010.1, forward strand.
AATCCGTTTTATGTCCTCTCCGACTATTGCAGAAAAATCACCTTTCTTTGTGAATTCATCAAGCGCAAA
>JBAZWR010000011.1:0-35992 GCA_041660325.1 Thermodesulfovibrionales bacterium
TCAGGTGAGAGGACAATTTCTTTGAGTACCCCGAGGTAGTTCAGCACTTCTTCCAGCCGCCGCGAAATATTGCCTTCCTCCAGAACTTTGATAAGTGTTTCGGTATTCGGAAGACCGAGGCTGCGGGCATACACCAACTGGTCACTTATGTCCTTGGGGTCCAGGCGGTATTTTTTGTACAGCAACTGGTAGAACCTGACCGCAAGATAGGCCCTTCTTTTTTCCTTGTCGGAAACGTCCGGCACACCCTGAGTAAGGAGGAGTACCTCTTCATCAGTAAGAACAAGGAGGTCGTAAATGGTTTTTATTCCCTTGCCGGTGAAGACCGTATTGAAAATGAGATGCAGCTCGTCGAAGAAAGGTCCGGAGGCTTTGAGACGCTCGTATAAATCCTCATACAAATAATCCTTTAAAGCGGTCTTGTCCCCGGTAAGCCAGAAATGGAATACCGACTCGATGAAATCCACCACGCGGGCGCTGCTTTCCACATGGCTCTGTTTCCTGAGAAAGTGAACAAGTTCATCGGTCCTGTGAGTTGCTTCATCGATCTCCGTGGAGATCTCACGCAGCGGACCCTCGGCGCCTATTTCGCTGAAATAGGCGGGAAAGACCTTGGCCATCTGTTTCACAAGATGATAGACGGGTTTTATATCGCTGTTCAGAAGTTTAGACACATCCTTTTGAAAGATGTCGGTATCGTTGATATGCACGCCTCCGAGTATCAGGTTTATGATAGAAGCAGAAATAAGGGATTTGGACCACTTGGGGTTGTTCTCAATGAGTTCAAGCCAGATGCGGATGTTTTTCAGGTGGGCCCTGTTGCCCGTTATCTGCCATTCATCGGTTACGCCCCTGATATCGGGATACTGAAAGCCGAGAGATATGACTTTCTGCAGGTACCATTCCACAAGGCTGCTGACGCCTTTGTTATAAAGTTCGTTGCCTGTTACCTGTATGCAGTAAAGGGCCGTTTCAGGGTATGTGCAGAAGGTGTTCTTCAGTACCCTGAATATTTCCGAAACGGAAAGTTTTATCTGTTCCGGCTCTCCTATCTTTACAATGCTTGATATGGCGCGGTTCATCTCTCTGAGAGTGTTTTCATGAATAGTTGAAAGTCCGGGGGTCTCCATGACCTTCAGAAGATAGATCATTTTTATATTAAGGTCTCCGAGGGACTCGCCGGTTACGGACAGCTTCCCGCCGATCTCTTCGTAAAACCTGGCCATCTGCATATAACCGGGAAATTTAAGGAGTTCTTTTAAGCGGACGTATGGGTGTTCGATCTGCCCGAGATCCTTGAGGTCATGGAGCAATTCTTTAAGATTGGCGTGTGAGACCGGATAGAAGAGGTCTTCCAGCTCCTTCCGTTTTTCCAGGGCGCCTGAAAAATGAAGGATCTCTTTTAGCCATACGGCAGGGTCTTCTTCCCCAAGACGGTATTCATAGGCCGCGGAAAAAAACCTGAAAAGCAGCGCATTGAACAAGTCGACGTCAAGTTGTTCCGGCATTTTGTCGAGGATGACCTGCCCCAATTTTTTCAACTGGTGCGGATTGACGACGATAAGGAGAAAATGATTCTCCGGTAAACCGTTAAGCCTCGAAAAACAGTCCTGAAGCGCGGCCGTATATTTGCCGAGGTTCTTGTCCGAATCCATAAGTATCTTTTCAAGATAGACAATGAGGTTTTCAGTTGCCGCCTGACGAACACTATCGTCCGGGTCGCTTATAGCTTCAAGAAATATATCGATGACCGCCTTGATGACTTCCGGCCCTTTTTCATGATGGTCATGCAGGTAAAAATTCTTCAGGGCATAAGTACGAAGCTCTTTGACAACTGCGGCCCATTTGGGCGAAGAACTGTTGAGTTCATCGAGAAGCGGTTCAACGGAACTGATAAGCCCCGGATAGTCTTTAACGACTTCCCTGAGGATTTCATATTTTGTGGCGGCTGTACCGGCAGTATTTTCGCTCATTATTAGTCCTTTCCTGATCTTTATAATATAATAGAATATATGGGTTTTGCACGCTTGCTCTTTAGAGTCAAGAAGGTGTCTTTAAATAGTTAAGGAACAAGGACTAATGACATTGAAGATCTGTGAAATATTCGGGAGCATTCAGGGCGAATCGAGTTATGCCGGGTTGCCATGCGTATTTGTACGTCTGACGGGCTGTAATCTCAGATGCTCTTACTGCGATACGGCCTATGCCTACGACAAAGGCATGGATATGACTGAAGACGCCGTTATTGAAAAAGTTATGCAGGCCGGGGTAAGGCTTGTTGAAATTACCGGCGGAGAGCCTCTCTTGCAGGGAGAAGTTTACAACCTTATAAAAAAACTTCTTGATGCAGGCTGCAAGGTATTGGTCGAAACGAACGGGTCTGTGAGCATAGTTGATATAGATATAAGAGCGGTCGTGATACTCGACGTTAAGACGCCGGGCAGCGGCATGAGCGATAAAATGGATCCGGAAAATCTCAAAAGGATAAAACAATCGGATGAAGTTAAGTTTGTAATAACAAGCAGACATGATTATGACTGGTCAAAGAAAATAATCGACGAATATAATCTCGCAAACAAATGTCATGTCCTGCTCTCTCCTGCATATGGTATTTTAAAGCCGGACAATCTTGCAGTCTGGATGATCGGGGACAAACTCCAGGCCAGGTTCAACCTCCAGTTGCACAAATATATTTTCGGGCCTGAAAGAAGAGGGGTTTAAATTCAACATAAACCCAAAAACTGCGAATGTCTAAAATAAATTTATTTAACTCGTCTACGACCCGTAGGGTCTATGACTCGTAGAGATAATTTTATTTAAAAAGATAGTTTAAGGTAATTGCATAAAAATATTTTGGTAAAACATCTATATACTAAGGAGTTCATAAGTAAAGCCACACATCCTCACCCTTGCCCTCTCCCCTCAAGGGAGAGGGGACCTAAGAATCGCCCCTCCCTTGAGGGGAGGGGATAAAGGGGAGGGTGTTTAAATGTGGCCTTACTTATGAATTCCAAAATAAAAGGACAAAACAAAAATGACGGATGACGGAAGCGTAAAAGAGCGGTTGCTGAAGATGCCGGACAGGATATCAGGTCTTGCCGAGATAGCCTATAACCTGTGGTGGAGCTGGCATCCGGGAGCAAGGATGCTTTTCAAAATGCTCAACAGGATCGTATGGAAAGAGAGCGGACACAATCCCGTCCAGATGCTGAGAGATTTTCCGCCGGATATTTTAAAGACCTTTGCAGACAACCCCGAGTATCTCCGGCATTATGATGTTGTCCTTTCAAAATATCGTAATGATATCAAGACAAAAATCTGCTGGTTTGCGGCAAATGTTGCCGCACCAGGTTGTCTTCCCATAGCATATTTCTCCGCAGAGTATGGACTGCATCATTCCCTTCCGTTTTATGCGGGCGGGTTAGGTTTTTTGGCCGGTGATTATATCAAGGAATGCAGCGACCTCGGCGTGCCTATGGTTGCAGTAGGGTTTATGTATCCCGAGGGTTATCTCAGGCAGATTATACGCATGGACGGCTGGCAGGAAGATGTTGATGAAACGCTTGACAGGGACGCCACACCCATAGAACGGGTTTTGGATGAGAAGGGTGACCAGCTTATCGTTAAAGTCCCTTTTGTAGACCCGCCTATCTATGTGGCTGTCTGGAAGGTGGATGTAGGACGCATCCCTTTATATCTTATGGACACGGACATTCAAATCAATGACCCCTGGAACAGAAGGATAAGCGCCCATCTTTACATCGGTGATATTGAGCAGCGTCTGCGTCAGGAAATAATTATCGGCATAGGGGGTATTGCGGTATTAAATGCCCTCGGCGTAAAACATTCGGTCATACATCTGAACGAAGGTCATTCCGCCTTTGCTATCCTGGAGCGGTTACGGGAAAGGATCGAGGAAGGAAAGACCTATGAAGAAGCCCTTGAACTGGTGCGTTCTACGACGGTTTTTACCACTCATACTCCTATGCCCGCGGGCCATGACGTATTCCCCTTTCATCTTATGGACAAGTATTTCAGTCATTGTTATCCCTTTCTGGGAATTAGCCGGGAGGCTTTTTTCCAGTTGGGAATAGACCCGAAAGAGCCTGAAGCGGGCTTTAATGTAACGGCTTTCTCCATAAGGATGTCGAGATACGTCAATGCCGTAAGCACAAGGCACGGGGAAGTAACCCGGCGCATGTGGCAGCCCCTTTGGCCTGATAAAAAAGAAGAAGAGGCGCCGATTGATGAGATAACAAACGGAATACATCTCCTCACATGGATAGAGCCGAAAATAAAAATGCTTTTTAATAAGTATCTCGGTTCAACCTGGATAGAAGACCATGACAACCCGGTAACATGGGGATTGATTGATGACATACCGGACAAGGAACTATGGCAGGTCCACAACTGGCTTAAGATTAAATTAATAAATTTCATTCGCGAACAGGCCCGCCGCAGATGGACACGGAACGGGGTAACCCCGGTGAATGTCATAAGCGGCGGTATACTGCTGGACCCGACATCCCTGACCATCGGTTTTGCCCGCAGGTTTACCTCTTACAAAAGGGCTGACCTGATCTTTAACAACCTGGAGAGGCTTAAAAGAATCCTGAAAGACCGTTGGCAGCCCGTACAGATTATTTTTGCGGGCAAGGCCCATCCTGCAGACGATGAGGGCAAGAGAATACTCCAGCGCATTTACAATTTCGCCCACGATCAGGAAATGGGGGGAAGGATCGCCTTTGTCGAAAACTACAATGAACAGCTTGCGCAATATATGGTCCACGGAGTCGACCTTTGGCTGAATAATCCGTTGCCGCCGATGGAAGCCTGCGGAACAAGCGGGATGAAGGCTTCGTTGAACGGCGTACCCCATCTGAGCGTTCTCGACGGATGGTGGATAGAGGGTTACAACGGCAAAAACGGGTGGGCCTTTGAAGGCAAGGGAGATGAACAGGATGCGGCTGCAATTTATGACCTTCTTGAAAAAGAGATTGTTCCATTGTTTTATAAACTTGATGAATCAGGAACTCCTGCCTCCTGGGTCAGGGTGATGAAAGAGGCAGTCAAAAGCACGGCAGCGCAATTCAGCGCAAGGAGAATGGTGAAAGAGTATGCGCTGAAGTTCTATCAACATGCCATGAAAGCGACGGGAAAGTAAAGGAAAGGGAGATTATGTTTGAAAAGTTACGGGCAATGCTTTCAAAAACGAGCGCGCAATATGCGGACATACGATATGAAGTAAAAAAGGAGACGAAGATCGTTTTTAACGGCAGGGAACTCTTTAATATCGGCGCGAATTCAACGGACGGTTTTGTGGCGCGTGTCCTAAAGGACGGCGGACTTTCATCGGTTGCTTTTACGCGGGCCGCCGACGCTGATAAGGCGATGCGGATTGCCGAAGAGAACGCTTTGCTTATGTCCCGGTTTTCTAATAAACCTGTGGAGTTTGCAAAGACTGAAGTTATTAAGGATACGTTTCTGCCCCGGCTTGATGAAGATCCGAGGGGGATTTCGCTTGACGAAAAACTTCGTTTGACGGAAAACTATAATGCGCTGGCATTAAAACATGAGAAAGTCGTCACTACCAATATCTATTACAATGAAACCGTTCGTGAAAAGTATTTTCTGAGCGCCGAGGGAACGGAGATCAGGGAAGACCTTGTTACGACATCAATCGGCGGCCTGATTACCGCAAGGGACGGAACGCTTACACAAAACGTGAGGGTTGCAGCCGGAAGCAGCAAAGGGTTCGGATTGCTGAGGGACCGCGAAGAGGAATTCGAGAAGAGGACCGGGATCGTCCTTGATCTCCTTAATGCCGAACCGGCGGCGGGTGGCGTGTATAATGTCGTCCTCAATCAGGACCTTGCCGGAGTTTTTACCCATGAGGCCTTCGGACATTTCTCCGAAGCCGATCTCATTGAGGATTCCACTATGAGGGAGAAGATGCAAATCGGGGCCAAACTCGGCAACGAAGCTCTTTCTATAATCGACGACCCAACCATACCCGGTCAGCTTGGTTTTTACCGTTATGACGACGAAGGAGTCAGGGCGCGGCCTGTAACGCTTATGCGGAAGGGGGCGCTTACCGGTCGTCTGCATTCGAGGAGAACGGCGGCGGCTTTCGGCGAGGACCTTACCGGCCATTGTGTTGCGGAAGATTACAGATATGCGCCGATGGTAAGGATGGGGAATATCTTTATAGAGAACGGGGAGAAGACACTGAAAGACCTCCTTGAGATGCTTGATGACGGGTTGTATATCCTTGACGCCAAGGGCGGACAGACAAGCGGCGAGAACTTTACCTTCGGCGCCCAATACGGATACATTGTAAAGGGAGGTCGGATAAAAAACATGATCAGGGACATCAATATCTCCGGGAACCTCTACCACACGCTGCAGAATATTACGGCCGTCGGAAATGATCTCATCCTGTGTGAAACAGGCGGCTGCGGTAAGGGACAGTTGAATATCCGCTCCTGCCACGGAGGTCCTCATATCCTGGTAAACGGCGTAATCATAGGAGGGATATAATGGAACGTATACTCGACGCGGCAAAAAAGATAAGCGACAAAGCGGAGGTATATTACGTTGAGTACGGCTCGGATACCGTGTCCTTTGAAAACGCCGGGTTCAAGGACGTCGAAAGCAGAATACAGTCCGGGCTCGGTCTGAGGATAATAAAAGATGACAAGCTGGGATTTGCCTATACAAAAAATCTTTCCCAAAGAGAGGAGCTTATACGGAATGCGATAGATTCCCTTAAAGGCGGGGTGGATGGATCATTTGATTTTCCTTGCACAAAAGACCTGCCCGTGCCTGATACTTATGATCAGTCAATTGAAACGATATCAAATACCGGGATGGTGGAAGAGTGCACAAGGGTCTGCGGTATCCTGTCGGAGAAGACAAAGGGCCGGCTCAATGTTTCAGCTTATAAAGCGATAAGCTCTATAAGGATACTCAACAGCTCCGGAACGGATTTGTCCCGTAAAGCTTCTTCCTATGTTTTCAGTCCGGAAATAGTATACCCCTACTCGGCATCTTCATTTTCCCGTTCTCTCCTGGCAAAGTCTTTTGTGAAATCCGATGAAGCCTATCTGGAATTCCTTGCGGATACGTACAACCGGTCAATGAAAGAAGTGAATATGGAAGGAGGACGGATGAAGGTGCTCTTCCTGCCCGAGACTATGTATGTCCTTCTGTGGAGGCTGCTGACCGCAACGAATGGGCAGAGCATTTACCAGAATATTTCTCCCCTGATGAATAAGATCGGCGAGAAGATTTTTGATGGGAGGTTGACCATCTTCAACGATCCTTTAAACGACGCTTTCCCCGGCGCAAGGGCCTTTGATGATGAAGGCGTACCGTGCAGACAATATCCCGTCATAGAAAATGGCGTCTTAAAAAATTTTTATTATGACCTTTATTTTGCGAAGAAACTTAATGCCGTTCCGACAGGCAACGGGTTCAGGGGCGGTGAATCCTCAAAACCCGCACCCGCCCTCAGGCATGTAGCGCTATCTCCGGGGGACATGTCATTCTCCGGGCTGCTGAAGACCATGGACAGGGGGATCATAGTTGCCGGCGCTTTGGGCGCCCACAGCGGCAATATACCCAACGGGGATTTTTCTATAGGTATAGCGCCTGCGATCTATGTTGAGAACGGAGAGATAGCAGGCAATGTAAAAGACGCCATGGCTGCAGGCAATATATACGATACCTTTAAAAATATCGCCGGAATGGAAGATATTGCCCATAACTGCTACGGCGGCAGACTACCCGCCATACTGTTCGGGGATGTAAGCGTAACGGCAAAAAAATAGCATAAATAAAAAGGAGGAAGATCATGATCTCAAAGATTCTTGTTCCGACGGACGGATCAAAGGCCGCTATGAAGTCGGTTGAATATGCCGCAGGTTTTGCAAAACAGTCGGGCGCATCTATAACCTTGCTCAGCGTTATAGACAAAAGTTCATTTGTGCCTCAGTCTATACCTTCACTGTCTACATCAAAAAAACTGATTGAACCGATTGAAGATTACCTGAGAATCGCTTCAGAAACGTTTATTGAAGAAGCTGGAAAGATATGCCTGAAGCATGAGGTCCCGTCAAAGAGCGTCATCAGGACGGGTCATCCTGTTGATGAAATTGTGAAAGAAGCGGAAAAATCAAAAGTCGATATTATTATCATCGGCTCTCAGGGCAAGAGCGCTCTGAAGGCGGCAATTTTGGGAAGCGTTGCTTTCGGAGTAATCAGCAAAGGTACAAAAATCCCGGTTCTTGTGGTAAGAAAGTAACAGGATATACTATAATATAACTTATTTTATTCTATTAAAATCCGGAGGGAATGATGATCAAAATCTACTATGATAAAGATGCGGATATGAAGGCGATCAAAGGCAAAAAGATCGCCGTCATGGGTTACGGCAGTCAGGGGCATGCCCATGCTAATAACCTGAAAGAAAGCGGCATGGACGTTATCATCGGCGTTAAAAAAGGCGGCGCCGGCTGGATGAAGGCGGAGAATGCCGGGTTCAAGGTATACCTTCCTTCGGAAGCCGCCAAAAAAGCCGATGTCATTATGATGCTGGTGCCGGATGAATATATGGCTGATATCTACAATGCGGAAATAGCTCCGAATATAAAGAAGGGGACCTATCTCGGTTTTGCCCATGGGTTCAATATCCACTTCGGACAGATCGTTCCTCCTGCGGACGTGAATATCTTCATGGTCGCCCCGAAAGGACCGGGACATTTGGTGAGGTCCGAGTATACCAAAGGAAGCGGAGTGCCGTGCCTTATAGCAATCCAGCAGGACCCTTCAAAGGATACAAAGAAAATCGCTCTTGCCTATGCGTCGGCAATAGGCGGCGGCAGGGCGGGAGTAATAGAAACAAGCTTCAGGGAAGAAACGGAAACGGACCTGTTCGGCGAGCAGGTGGTGCTCTGCGGAGGACTTACATCTCTTATCATGGCGGGATATGAAACCCTTACCGAGGCAGGCTATTCCCCCGAGATGGCCTATTTTGAATGCCTGCATGAAGTGAAGCTTATCGTCGACCTTATCTACGAAGGCGGTATTTCGAACATGAGATATTCAATCAGCAATACCGCCCAGTATGGAGATTTAACAAGAGGCCCCAGGGTCATTACCGAAGAGACGAAAAAGGAAATGAAGAAGATCCTCGACGAGATCCAGTCCGGGCAGTTTGCAAAGGAATGGATACTTGAATGCAAGGCCAACAAACCGTCATTCAACGCCCTCACAAAGAGAGGCGAGGAGCATCCCATAGAAGAGGTCGGCGCAAAACTCAGGGCCATGATGCCGTGGCTAAAAAAAGGGAAGCTCGTAGATAAATCAAAGGCGTGATGAAATTTGCGCCCGAGGGCTTTCCTTTCATTTTAGGTTCGCTTGTTTTTACGGTTATAGCCTCGGTATTCACATTCTTGACCTATAAATCAGGCGGTCCCGCATTCCATATATCGTCCGGGGCCGTCTGCTTTTTCTCCATAGTTTCATCATTCATGGGGTATTTCTTCAGAGACCCGGAGAGGACTATTCCCGAGGGGAAAGGTCTTTTTGTAGCGCCTGCCGACGGCAAGATAATACTTATCAAAGACGTCAATGAAAAAAAATATCTGAAATCCGATGCAAAAGAGATTAGCATCTTCATGTCGCCCTTCAATGTGCACGTCAACCGCGCTCCCTGCGACGGAAAAGTTTCAGCGGTAAAACACTCGCCGGGCAGATATATGGCGGCGTATAAAGATGACGCATCTTTAAAAAATGAAAACATCGCAATGCTCCTTGAAGGTAAAGAGGGCAAAATCCTTGTGCGTCAGGTAGCAGGTTTTATTGCAAGAAGGGCCGTCTGCAGGGTCAAGCCGGGTGATATGTTAAAACGCGGCGAACGCTACGGCATGATTAAATTCAGCTCACGGCTGGATGTATATCTGCCTAAAAATATTGAAATAGCGGTCAAGCCTGGCGATAAGGTTAAGGCAGGAGAAACGATTATAGCAAGGATAAAGGATTAATCCCACTACCCCACTCAATCCGGCGAGAGGCTGCGACATGCCGGCAGTGGAAGAGACGGCCGATATTTTAATACCACGCAGGCTTGGTATTTCACTCACACAACAAGTTCCTCGACTAATACCCCTTCTTTCGTAATCCAGTCATCTTCAGCGGGTTCAAGATACAGTTCAATAGCCTCTTTAATATTTAATAACGCTTCATCAATTGTGTTGCCTTCACTGATGCAACCGGGTAGCGAAGGGACAAGGGCTGTGTATCCGCCTTCATCACTAGGTTCTAAAACTACCTTAAGTTTCATGATTACCTCTTTTAACATTATAACATTTAAAAAATGCATTAAGAACTGTCCAAAGTTCTAATCCTAAATCTCGGTTACGAGGTTGTTGTCAGTTTTCACCTCTAACAATACCTATCTCTTGTTTGTTCAATCCATACAACCTGAAGACTATTTCATCAATCAATTCACCAGCGTTTAGGTTGACAAGACCGGCCATGACCTTCTGAACACCCTGTGGAAGATATAGCGCTAACTCACTATATGATTTGATACCGAGACTGGATTCCATGAACCGTTTCGTATAATATAAAAACTATGTTTTCAATATAAATGGAGGAATAATTATGGAAGAAGGACCAAGAGGTGCGATATTACAGAAGGACAAAAAAACATATGCCATAGTTCCGAGGATTCCTATGGGAGTGCTGACTCCTGAGATACTTGAATCGATTGCCAGAGTTGCAAGAAAATATAACGTCCGGATAATCAAAATAACATCCGGCCAGCGTATTGCGTTAGTAGGTCTGAATCCCGAAGATGTCGGGCCTGCGTGGAATGACCTTGAAATGGAAGTCGGTCCTGCAGAGGGTTTATGCGTCCATTATGTGCAGGCGTGTCCGGGGACCGAGACCTGCAAATTTGGTCAGGGAGATTCCCTCAGTCTTGCTGCAAAGGTAGAAAAAATGTTTGTAGGCAAGGAAGATTTCATCCCTGCAAAAACGAAATTCGGCATTTCCGGATGTATGCTGAATTGTGCGGAGAGCTATGTGAGAGACCTGGGCGCTTTTTGTACTCCGAAAGGCTGGAATGTATTAGTCGGCGGAAATTCCGGCGGCAGGCCGAGGATCGGAGACGTAATCGCAAAGGACCTTACCGAAGATCAGGTAATAGAACTGTTCTCCAAATGTCTTGATTTCTACGGCAGGAATGCCAACTCAAGAGAGAGAATGCCGAGGTTCATAGAGAGGATCGGCATCGAAGAGTTCAAGAAGGCCGTGCTTTAATAGAGAAGATATTTGCTTCTGAGGTTTTCAAATTCTCTGAGATGACTCTGCCAGTTCATGGATATGGCAACAGGATTCTCGCCGTTTTTGATTTCCTGCAGCACCTCGCGGGAGCCGATTAAATCGAGGGTTTTGTTGATCTGAAAATCTTCGGGATATAGCTTGTGCAGGGCGCTGATGATTTCAACCCCCAGAAGAGTCGGGTCTAATTTGTCCCGGTCACTCAGTATGATCTTGACGCCATGACAGCGACGCTTTTTATAAATGTCGCTTTCAGGCGTGAACGATACCGGTTTAAAGACGATGCCTTTGATATTGCGGCCGTTCAGGTATGATGTAAGTTCACCGGCGCCGATCCAGGGAGCCCCGATGAGTTCAAAGGGCGTCGGCGTGCCGCGTCCCACGCTTACATTTGCGCCTTCGGCCAATGCAACACCCGTATAGAGAAGGGCTTCTTTAATTGAACGCAGGTTAGGCGAGGGATTGACCCATTTCAATCCGGTTTCATCAAACCATTGATCTCTTTTGTATCCATCCATTTTGATTACATGCAGTTTTACGCCGATGCGCTTTTCAGCGTTGAACAATTCAGCCAATTCTCCGACCGTCATGCCGTGCCTGACCGGTAGCGGGAAATAGCCGGTAAAAGACGTCATATCTTTTTCCAGCACAGGTCCCTGCACTGTTAAGGCATTCAGAGGGTTGGGACGGTCAAGGACATAAAAGGGGATACCCTTTCGCGCTGCCGCTTCCATGGCGTAAGCCATAGTGGTTATATAAGTATAAAAACGGACGCCTGCATCCTGTATATCAAATACAAGCGCATCTATGCCGTCAAGCATATGCTTTGTCGGTCTTAGCTCTGTTCCATAAAGGCTGTGAACGGGAAGTCCGGTCAAAGGCTCTACGGTTGATTTCAATTTTATGTCCGCTTTTCCATACAGTCCGTGCTCCGGGCTGAAGATCGCCTTCAGACTGATATTCGGCGCTTTGTGCAACAGGTCGATCGTCCTTTGTCCGGAGTTGTCAATACCGGAGTGATTGGTAATTAGGCCGAGTTGAAGCCCTGAAAGCTGAGAAAACCCTTCGTTCTTTAAGACATCGATTCCGGTCTGCACCTTGTTGATATCGGTATTATCCGGTCTTTTATTATTGTCAGCTTTGTAGAACGATGCTAAAGAAGGTCTGCGCGTCAGCGCCTGATTTACCGACAAAGTTCCGGCAGAACGTGAAACAAGATCTATAATCTGTTTGCGGACAGGCTCTGCATCGCCTTTTCCGTAAGGATGCACCCTGTTTGTCAGAAGGATGATAAAGGTATTTGAAACAGGATCGATCCAGATCAGCGTGCCGGTATATCCCTTGTGACCATATGATCCGACCGGCAACAATATTTCACGGTTGGCGGCCAAGGGCGCATCAATGCTCCAGCCAAGCCCGCGCAAGGTTTTTTGATCGGGGGGTGACTGAGGCAGAGTCATCATTTCAACTGTAGAGGAATTCAGGATGCGGACGCCGCTCAGGGTCCCGCCCTCAAGGAGCATTTTGCAAATATCGAGAGGTCGCCGGCGGTAGAGAAAAGACCGGCATGACCGGCTACCCCTTCCATTCTGCCGGCTGCCGGGTCATGCACTTCTCCGCATAGCATCCGGCCTTTCTTCCCGTTAGTGTATTGGGTAGGAGCTATACAGCTTTGCAATGACTTCTTCGGCTTGAAGAAGGTATTCTTCATACCGAGGGGCTGGAAGATATTTTCAGAGCAATAGGCGTCAAGGGGTTCACCCGAAATTTTACCGACAAGTTCGCCGAGTATCTCAAAATTAATATCGCTGTAAAGAAATTTGGAACCGGGTGGAGAAACCGGCTTCTCGTCGATAATCATTTTCAGGGCAGTCTCATGTCCAAACCAATCCGGCTCCAAGGGCAGGTCCGCCCTGAGTCCTGAATAATGGGTCAGGAGATGTCGGACGGTTATATCTTCCTTGCCGTTTGATCCGAACTCGGGCCAATATTGTGAGATGCGTTCATCAATGTTTAGTTTTTCGTCCTCCACAAGTTTCATGACTGCGGTTGTCGTTGCAATGACCTTTGTGAGAGAAGCAAGGTCAAAGATTGTGTCTACGGTCATAGGCTGTTTTTTAGGCTTAATCGCACGGTTGCCGTAGGCTTTTCTGAGAATGACCTTGTCGGACCTGCCTATAATAAGCACCGCGCCCGGAATCCGTCCCGAGCGGATTTCCTGACGGATAATTTTTTCGGCGGGTTTCAGAATATCCTTTGAGACGGGCGCTGCAAATGCCGATGTCTGCATTATTGTTATGATTAAGGAACAGATCAGAGCATAAGTAAACAGATTAAATGTTGTAAAACAAGTTCTAAATTTGAAAGGCGGATATGATAAAAAAGCTTTTAAGTTCTCCTCGGCGAATCCGCCCGAGTGCGGACGACTCCATAATGCACTATTATCACTGTTCGATATGCATTTATCTAAAAGACACATAAGGTTAAAAGCGCCGTCAGGTGAATAAGGATCATTTTTTGTCGCATTTAAAGGATTTTTTATCATGTCTGCTTTTCAAATTATGCAACTGATAGGTTCATGTTCAGCCTTTTTTCAATCCGTCCGCAGTATAAATATTCCGCGGGTTCCAGAGCATCCAGCCGTGGGAACCGAATTTCTCCGCCGCATCGATCTGCTCCTTGATTTCCTTTCCGGTAAACTGCCTTCTGTCGAAGGCATAATCTTTAAATGCCTGAAGCCACGGACGGAAACGCACCGGTTGCAGGCGGGTGCGTTCCTGGCCTCTTTTCAGCGTGAGGTAAATAATTTCATAGGAATGTGAAACCGGAACTCTGTAGCCCGGAATGCCGAACTTGAACCCTGAAGGATAAAGCATGGGAGAAAAATAATCGAGGATCGGAACGAGGCTTTCGAGTTTCTGCCCGATAAAGGTGTCATTGAGATTCCATGTGACGTAACCGAATAAGTCTGCGGCGAGGAAAACGTTGTAAGGCGTCAGTTTTTTCTTTGCTTCAGTCAGAAATCCCGAAATCGCATTCACCCTGTTTTTTTCCGTATTCTCAACGGAAAAGGACAGCCCCTTTGAATCAGGAAACCGCACATAGTCGAACTGGATCTCATCAAAACCGTTTTGGGCCGCCTCTACGGCGATGCCGAGGTTATAGTCCCATACCTCTTTTTTGGAAGGGTCTACCCATGCAAGCCTTTCCCTGTCTCGCCATATTTGTCCGTCGGCCGTTTTGATCGCAAGATCAGGTCTTGCCTCTGCAAGGAGGTTGTCCTTAAATGTGACGATCCTTGCGATAGTATAAATGCCTTTGTCTCTGAAAGTTTTTAGAAGCCCCTTTATATCTTTGACGGTTATTATTTTTTGCGCGCCTATCTGTGAGGCGAGGGGGACGGTGCTTTTATAAGGAATCATGCCCTTGTCTCCCTTGACGTCTATAACCAGCGCGTTAAGCTCCGTTGTATCGATCAGTCGGAGGGCCGATTCCCTGAGCGTCTTTGAACCCGCGCCGTAAAACGAGAGATAGAGCGCCTTCGGTGTGAAAGGCGCGAGTTTTATCGTGAGGGAGGTTGAATAAAACGGCGAGATAAGGAGGGGAGGCGTGGTTATAAGCTGCTCCGTCCTTGAATAACCTGGTGCCCTTACGGACACTTTCTGCGCCGCCGTCTTTATTTTGAAAATACCTTTTTCATCGGTTTCGACAATATAGTCGTTGATGGTGACAATAGCGCCCTTGATCGGCTGCAGGGTTGAATTATCAATGACCTTTCCCGTTATATATCCGGAGGCTGAAGCCCCCGACATTACAAAGACAACCATGGCGATAATGAGGATAGAGAAAATAAGGGCGTAACCGAGTTTTTTATTCATTGTTTATCAACCTTTCAAAACGCATTCCCCTGTCGGCATTGGTAAGAAGATACCGGGGCAGGGCCATTATGTTATCGGATGGATTTGTATGACGCCGCACAATAGTAAAGGCGGCGATATATCCCGCCTCTACCGCTTTTTTCCCAAGCTCGTCATTGTAAAGACCGAAGGGCCATGCCAGCATGTCCACTCCGGCGCCCAGTTCCTTCTCCAGCTTTTCTTTTGCCTTTTTCATCTGCATATCGACGAACTTTTCATATTCCGCAGGCTTTAATCTCTTCTTCTCTTTATTGAAATTGGGATGCCAGTAAGTGTGTGACTGCATATCGAAAAGCCCGGTTTTTTTCAAAGCCCTTACCTGGTCCCACGTCATCGCATAGGATGCGTTGGAGATCGCCGAGGGATACAGGAAGAGCGTGACCGGTATGCGGTATTTTTTTACCAGCGGCAGCATGTCCGTATATACCGTTTTATGGCCGTCATCAGCAACAATAATAACCGAACGGGGAGGCGGCGGGGGTCCTTTTCGCAGATAAAAATTTATGAGCTGCCTGAGGGGTATTACCGTATAACCTTTATCCCTGAGATATTTCAGGTGGGATTCAAAGACGTCCGTCGTTATAGTCATGCCGTCTGCAACAACAGGGCCGAAGCGGTGATAGAGGATAATAGGAGCCTTAAAAGCGGCGGGGGTTTCTTTTTTGGCTTCCGCTATTACCTCTGTCGGCGGCGACCATGCCGTAAGAAGAAATGAAAGTATGAAGATAAATCTAATGTAACGGGCCAAGGTTTGTATCCACGGATCAAAAAAATTCCTTTTTGCTTATATTATACCTGATAGCTTTTATTCTTTGGAGCTGATATTTCCGCAACTCTTTATTTATGCAATGTTTCGTTTGATTTAGGGTATAATTATTTACATGAGAAAAGGCATATATTTGCTTCCCAATACCCTTACACTATGCAGTATGCTTCTTGGGTTCTATTCGATCCTTTCTACGCTGAAAGGCAATTATGTATACGCCGCATGGGCGATACTCTTTGCTACGATATTCGACGGACTTGACGGATGGGTGGCGCGTCTTACCAACAGCACGACAAAGTTCGGCATAGAACTGGACTCGCTTTCCGATCTGGTGTCTTTCGGCGTCGCGCCCGCGGTCATGATGTATAAATGGGCGCTTGCTCCGTTTGGAAGGATCGGGTGGGCTGCGGCCTTCTGGTTTATGGCATGCGGCGCCCTCAGGCTCGCAAGGTATAACGTTCAGATGGGTTCGACCGAATCCAAATCCTTTACCGGAATGCCGATCCCCGGCGCCGCAACTATCATCGCATCACTAATTCTCTTTTATCATGAAATGTTGGATATGCCGCCGGGAAAGAATATCTTAATCCTTGGGTTGACCGTCCTGCTCGCATTTCTTATGGTGAGCACGTTGAAGTACCATGGCGCCAAGGAAATAGATTTCAGGCAAAGGAAGCCCTTCTGGATACTTGTTGCCTTTGTACTGGGATTAACGATAATCGTTATGCACCCGCCGATTTCGCTTTTTCTGTTTGCAATGATCTATCTCTTAGGCGGTATAATTGAAAATATCTATCTTTTTTACAAAAAACGAAGAGAAAAACAGAAGGAAGGTAGCGAGCAATGAGAACGATTAAGATATTCGATACCACGCTCCGTGACGGGGAGCAGTCTCCCGGAGCTTCCATGAACGTTGGTGAGAAGGTGCTGCTTGCGAAGCAGCTCGCCAAGCTTGGGGTTGATATTATTGAAGCCGGGTTTGCCTACAGCTCGCCGGGTGATTTTGAGGCGATCAGGACAATAGGCGGCGAGGTTGAAGGTCCGGTCATATGCAGCCTTGCAAGGGCAAGGGAAGAAGACATCAAATGCGCTTATGATGCGCTTAAGGACGCTCCGAAGCGAAGGATACACACATTCCATTCGACTTCCGATATCCATTTAAAATATCAGTTCCGCGTGAGCAGGGAAGAGGCCCTGAAACGGTCTGTCGAGATGGTGGCGCTCGCAAGGAGTTTTACTGATGACGTGGAGTTTTCCCCTATGGATGCAACCAGGACTGACGTCAATTATCTCTGTGAGGTTGTCGAGGCGGTTATTGCGGCAGGCGCCTCGACCGTGAATATCCCCGATACGGTCGGATATAGCATCCCGGTTGAATTCGGCTCAATGATCAAAACCCTTTGCGACAAGGTTAAGAATATAGATAAAGCCGTAATATCGGTGCACTGTCATAATGATCTCGGGCTTGCTACCGCGAATTCATTGGCAGCGGTGTTGAACGGAGCGGGCCAGATCGAATGTACGCTCAACGGCATCGGGGAGCGCGCCGGCAATTGTTCTATGGAAGAAGTCGTCATGGCAATAAGAACAAGACGCGATCTTTTCCGGGCGGATACGAAGATCAACACCGAAGAGATTATGCGGAGCAGCAGGCTTGTAACCAAAATCACGGGACTTTTCGTGCAGCCGAACAAAGCGATTGTCGGAGCGAATGCCTTTGCCCATGAATCCGGTATCCATCAGGACGGACTTCTGAAGGAAAAGTCCACCTATGAAATTATCACGCCGGAGAGCATCGGTCTCTATTCGGCAAAGCTTGTGCTCGGCAAACATTCGGGAAGACATGCCTTTAAGACAAGGCTTAAGGAACTTGGCTATGTTCTCAACGATGAAGAATTGAACAAAGTCTTTGAGCGCTTTAAAAGGCTTGCGGACCAAAAGAAGGATATTTACGATGAGGACATCGAGGCCCTGATTTCGGAAGGGGCTGTAAAAGCGCCGGAGTTTTACAGCCTTGTTGATTTGTATATTGTAAGCGGGGTCAATCAAAAACCGACTGCGGCGGTAAAGCTGAAGGTTGGCGATGATATTATTCATAGAATGGAGCAGGGCGACGGTCCGGTCGACGCCATATATAAAGCTATTTCGGAAATTACAGCCACCAAGAGTAAACTGATGAAATTCGAGATAAAGAGTATTACGGGCGGCACGGACGCGCTTGGAGAAGTAGTCGTCTCTCTTGAAGAAGACGGGAAAACTGCAAGAGGCCACGGCGCCGACACGGATATCATTGTAGCCTCTGCAAAGGCCTATATTAATGCTTTGAATAAACTGGAAGTTAGAAAAAGGCAGCAGACCTAAACATTGCATAATAATTTTTTGCAACCGGTGAGTAGAATATTCGGAGAGTTTTAGACAGGTTCTGCAGCGTATCACTACGGGGCAGAACCTGTTGAAGTTCTTAGTTTTTAACTACGTTGATAGCCCTCGGGCCTTTCGGACTCTTTTCAGTCTCAAAGGTTACCGAGTCGCCCTCGGCAAGAGATTTAAAACCGTTGCCCTCGATGGAAGAATAGTGCACAAAATAATCGCCGCCGTCTTCACTTGTGATAAAGCCAAAACCTTTTGATTCGTTGAACCACTTCACTTTTCCTTGCGCCATTTCGAATGTCTCCTTCTTTACGTATTGAAATTTCGGAACTGCCTGAAATAAAAAAGCCGCAAAGCTAAAAGTCTTTGCGGCTTTTTGTGTGCTGACAAAAACTTCTAAAACCTTGCAACTATAATTGCATGTATCAAATATAAAAGTCAATATTTCGCGTAAAAAAACTCCTCTAACATTCATTTAGCTTGCCGTGGTATAATTATTTAAAATTAAAAAACAGGGAGAAAAAATTGGGTAAGCATGCAGGAATGTTTAAGAGTGAAAAAAGAAAAAAGGAAGTGAAGCGGCTGAAAAAGCAGGAAGAGAAGAGACAGAGACGAATACAGAAGGACTTGAACCCCGGACAGGCGGAGGAAATAACAAATAGCGAAACCGAACCTGAAACCGCAGCCGAAACAACAACAGGTACGGAGCAAAGCGCGTCCTGACAGTCCGTCGTTATCCCGATTTTGCTAAATTCTTTTATTATTCGTTGTTTTTGATCTTTTTCAATTAGGGATTATATTTTTGAATCGGAGATGTCTTTTATTAATCCCTGGACCTTTTCCTTTATCTCTTCCCTGGCGCGTCTGAAGTCTTTCATGACCTCTTCCTCCGTCCCGGCGGTTCCCACAGGGTCTTTAATCGGCCAGTGAATTCGATTTATCTCAGGCGGCAACTTTGGACAATACTCTTCGGCGTGGCTGCAAAGGGTGACGATAATATCCATTTTTAACAGCAGATAAGGATCTATCTCTTTTGATTTCTGCCGTGTTATATCGATGCCGAGCTCTTTCATGACTGCGGCAGCCCTCCGATGGACGCCGGCTGCAAAGATACCGGCGCTGTAAACTTCGATGGTCCCTTTGCCGAATTCCTTTGCAAAACCCTCCGCCATTTGGCTTCTGCATGAATTGGCAGTGCAGAGAAACATAACTTTTTTCATCCGGATAATCTCTTTGTCAATACTATAACAATAAAAGATACGGCAAGCGCTCCCGAGAGTATTAAAAAAGAGATAAGCGCATTACTCAGGAGCGTCGGATCAAAGAGCAATACGACGCCTAAGCCAAGCATCATGATACCGGAAATAAGCTTCAGCATTCTACCCTGCCATTCGGTCAATTTCTTTTTGCCGAGTGTTACCGTGAAAACAAGTACGATAATCGCAAGGGGAATGACATATATAACATTATACAGGACAAGATATGCATAATATGCCGCCGTTGTCAGGTTATTGAGCGTGAGTATCCTGGTGAAGACCATGGGAAACCCTGCCGTACAGAGCAGCTCGTAAGAATTCGCGGCTATTGCAAGGGCGGTTGTTCCGACGAGGATTGAAGTTAAAGACGTCGATGTAAGGAGTTTTCTCATGCGGTCGAACAGTTTCGGTTTGGCGTTGTCCGGTATGGTCAATGAAACCCCTTTTTTGAACAGGAAGAAATCCTTGATATTGATTGCGGCGATCAATACGGCGATCAGACCGGCTACTTTTGTTATCATCTGAACCTGTCCCATAAACAAAAACAGGTTTAACCACGCAGCCATGAAGATAAAATAAATAAACCCTGAGAAGAAAACAAAGACACTTCCCACGAGGAGCATCTTCCGGCGAGACCGGGCGTATATAAGAAGGCCTAAAAGTGAGAAGAGGACAAAAAAAGCGCAGGGGTTGAAACTGTCCAATCCGGCAATGACAAGCGTAATAAAGGGAAGGGAGAGTTCGGAAGCGTCGAGCTTGCCTATCCAGGGTATGAAAACGGTCTTTCCTTTTTCTTTGCACTCAAGGTCTTCAGTCTGCTTCCCTGCAACCTGCGGGGTTTTCATGTCTTCAATAGAGATTTTTCCTGAAGCAACAAGCCATGGATCGATGCATTCACTGTAGGAACATCTGCTTATAGACTTTTCCAGTTCTTCCCTGGAATTCTCCGAAAAACCGATGAAGGCGTGGTCGCCTATAAAAGTGGCCGGCACTCCGGAAGCCTTTAATTTGTAAGAGACCGCCATTTTATTTAAAAGGGCGGCATTATCTTTACTGTACCAGACCTCGAAGTCTTTTATTGTCAGGGAATATTTCTTTTTCATTTCATCGAGGAAGATCTTTTCCTCGGCACAATGAGGGCATCCCTGACCCCGGAATAAATATACTACAACCCTTTTTTGTGATGGTTGAGAAGGGATGTAAGAGGTTTTATCAGGGAGCTTGCCGGCGGTTGCAAGTCCCTTTTGGGTTAGCGGCGCTTTTGGCGCCTTAATAACCTTTTCCTGCGCCGCGCTTTTTGCCGGCCCACTATCGGATAATTTTTTAGACGCTTCCACGCACTCCTGAGAGCTTTCAGCTTCGGGGGAACAAATTCCTTCCTCCTGCGTGGTTAAAAAGGACCAGGCGGAAGACTGTATAAAAAAAATAAGAGCCAGCGCCGGAATAAGTAAGCGGAATAGTTTACCTAAACGTTGCATAAACGGCAGGGCAGACACGATGAAAAGTCTTCTAATGCGACAGAGGACTATATTCCGAACACATAAATGCAGATCTAACCTGCAGTGTCTTTCAAAAGAAGGCCGGAGCGCAGTATTAAAGTACATTAAGGTGTCGCTACAAGACCTTTTCATCGTATCAGCCCTGCCGTTTGTAATAAGTTTTTGCAACCGGTGAGTTTACGATAAAGAGGCTCTAACAGGAACATTGCTCCATTCCGGTTATCATAAACCCATGATCATCAGAAAAGTCTATGGTTGCATTGGGGAACAGATTGTCGGTTTCCTTTTGCAGGAATATTTTCAACCCATCCTTATCGAGTACCGCATCGCCGGCTTCAGCGTCTTTGACTATGTCCATAGTCAAAGACGGCCTTCAACCTCCGGGCACGGCAAAAATCCTTATCCCGTGGTCCGTTAGCTTTTGCTCTTTAATAAACTCTTTGAACTTCAAGACTGCTGAATCCGTAAAACTTAACATTATTCTTCTCCTTTATGTTTTATCTTCTCCCGGACAAATGATCCGGGTCTTTTTGTTTTCCAGAAACTCTTTCAGCCTCACTTTATCATGACTTACAGCCTCTTCCGAAATCTTCTCAAGGACGGTAAGGATCAGGAACCTTCTGAATAAGTCCGTATCATCAATACAGTAATGTATCCATTTGCCCTGCCTCCTGTCTTTGATCAACTTAGCCTCTTTCATCACTCCGAGGTGAAAAGACACCTTTGGCTGAATCAAATCGAGTGCAGCCACAATGTCGCAGACGCAAAGTTCTCCGTGTTCAAGAATTTTTAATATCCTGAGCCTTGTCTCATCGGAGAGCGTCTTGAAAATATCGAGGAGGTCTTCCAATTTTTAAGGTTCTTCGGTCATCAAAAGAATGTTCGTTATATATATCAAAGCTAACAACACTAAAAAGTTACATAATACTTATATAAAATATTATGTATATATAATAAGGCGTCTGTCAAGATAAAATCCCGGGTTGAGAATAAGAAACAAAATACTCTTTAACCCAAAAACTGCAGATCTCTAAAATAAATTTATTTAACTCGATAAATTTATATAAAAAGATAGTTCATGGTAATTGCATAATAATATTTTGGTAATACATCTATATAAGTACACTATGGTATCGAAAAATAAATTTATTTTAGACATCCGCAGTTTCTCTGACAGTTTAATTGAATTTTTCGACTAACATAAATAAAAACTTGAATAAAATTATCTATTTTATTATTATTAATAGAAAATATGGAGGATATATGGTCAGAGAGGATGTTGAAAAGGTTCTTGAAAAAGTGAGAGAAGGTCTTAAACGCGACGGCGGTGATATCGAACTTGTCGAGATAAAAGACAAGATTGTCTATGTTAGGTTAAAGGGAGCCTGCGGCAGTTGCCCGATGTCAACCCTGACTTTGAAAAACTGGGTTGAGGTATATTTAAAAAAGGAAATACCCGAAATCAGCTCTGTCCAGGCGGTGTAAGAACGTTTAAAAGGGTTGGAGAACTGAATTGTTTTTAAACCTCCTTTGCAAAAAAAGAAGGTTATTTTCAAGCGTCATACTACTGCTCCTGATATTGGCTCCGGCGGTTGCGTTTGCCTTACAAAAAGCAAAAGTCAAAGATATTCATTACTGGTCATCTCCCGATTATACCCGTATAGCAATAGAATTGTCCGAACCTGTTGAATTTACGAAGAGCCGTTTGTCAAATCCCGATAGAATATTCTTCGACCTGAAGAATGCTTCAATAGCAAAGGAAATCGCTGCCAGCCTTCCTGTCGGGGACGGTATCCTGAAATCCGTTCGGGCGAGTCAGTTCACAGGTGAAACCGTAAGGGTTGTTTTTGACATTGAAGAAATCTCGGACTTGAAATGTTTTTTGATTGAAAGTCCCTCAAAGCTTGTTATCGATTTATATGGAAAGGGCGGACAGACCGGGAAGGCCAAACCTCTGACAGCCAAAAGAAGGATTGTGATCGATGCAGGGCATGGAGGACATGATCCGGGCGCGGTAGGTCCGCAGAAACTCTATGAAAAGGATGTTGTTCTTGATGTTGCTTTGAAAGTACGAAAATTTCTCATGAAGGACCCGCAGAACGAGGTTTTTCTCACAAGAGACACGGATGTTTTTATACCGCTTGAACAGAGGACTGCCTTTGCAAACAGAAAGAATGCGGACCTTTTTGTATCGATCCATGCCAATGCAAGCCCGAACAGGATGGCAAAAGGTATCGAAACATATCTTCTGAACTGGACGGATGACGAGGAGGCCAATAAGGTAGCGGCAAGAGAAAATAAGATATCGCTCCGGAAAATGAAGGCCCTGAATAAACAGTTTGATATCCTGGATGTGATCAAGACCGATTTGATGAGAGAAAACAAGAGAGATGAATCCGTGAAGCTTGCCAATTATATACAGAAGTCTTTGATATCGAATATTGAAGATTGCAATAAGCATGTACAGGACCTGGGAGTCAAACAGGCCCTCTTTTATGTTCTTTTCGGAGCGAATATGCCGTCCGTCCTTGCAGAGATATCGTTTATCAGCAATCCCGATGAAGAGAAACTGCTGTCAAAGGAATCGTATAAAAGGGACATAGCCAAATCAATTGTCGACGGCATTAATGCCTACTTTAAATCCGTCTCGCCGGTACAGAAAGTTGCAAAAGTAAATTATCGCAGACCTTAACTCATCAGTTACATAAATGAAAGGCGGACATGATAAAAAACCTTTTAAACGCGACGGAAATTTATCCGTATTCACCTGACGGCACCTTTAACCTGATGTGCCTTTTAGATAAATGCATATCGAACAGTGATAATAGTGCATTAAGGAGTCGTCCGCACTCAGGCGGATTCGCCGAGGAGAACCTAAAAGCTTTTTCATCATATCTACCTTTCAAATTGAGCTTGTTTTGCAACGTTTAGGTAAAGGTAATAAATTGCCTCCGGAAATCAGGATCATTCTATATACTATCTTTGTCATCGGCCTATTTTTTATTAAAGACCCTGCCGCGTATCTGTTTATCCTTCCGTCGGTCCTTTTGTTAATAATAATTTTGAGGGTTTCCTTCAGGGTTCTCAAGAGCGGATGGGTCCCGATAAGCTTGCTGCTGCTCTTTACATTCATCAGCAATGCATTGTTTCAGCATGGGAAGATATGGTATCAGACAGGTCCGTTGATTATTACGGACGAAGGACTGAATATAGCTTTCATAAGGACAATGAGGGTTTTATTAATGATAGCAGGAGCAAAGATACTTACTGCAACCACAACCCCTGATTCCCTGGCAAATGCGCTTGGAACATTTCTAAGACCTTTAAGCAGGCTGAAAATGCCGGTGGACGATTTACTGCAGATCATGGCGCTTACTCTGAAATCTCTTCCACGCCTTAAAGAGGAGATTGTAGAAATCTATAGAGAAAAAATATCTCATGAAAATACCAAAGGATTCCTGGACCGTATAAAGGTAATTTCTACCCAGCTTATGCCGATATTTGTAAGGAGTATGCAAGTCCCGGAAAGGTACTTTAAGGAACAGCCGGAAGGTAATAAATGTACGACAAAGGGCAAGTCTGATCGTGAAAAAGATTGACATCTTAATTAAGAACGGCCTGATTTTTGATGGAGCCGGTTCCGATCCATATGAAGCGGATATCGGTATTTCCGGCGACAGGATATCATTCATTAACGGAACTTCAGAATGCAAATTGCAAATTGCAAATTGCGGAATGCGAAATGCGGAATGCGATGCAAAGCCGCAATATGTTATTGACGCTCGGGGAATGGCGGTAGCTCCCGGTTTTATCGATACACACGGACATTCCGAATTTACGCTCCTTGCCGACCCGCGCGCGGAAGGCAAGATATGTCAGGGGATATCAACGGAGATAAACGGCAACTGCGGCCTTTCCGCGGCGCCTCTGCATGGAGAGGCATTCGAGCATAGAGAGACGGACCTGAAAGAATACGATATACGGGAGAGATGGTCAACGCTAAGCGAATACCTTGGCGTCCTTGCAGGGAGGAAGCCGTCGCTGAATTTTGTCACACTTGCCGGGCATGGAAATATCAGGGCCTCGGTTCTGGGCTATAAAAACAGAATCCCCGATCGAAGTGAAATGCAAAAAATGCAGTCGCTCCTTAGAGAGACTGTTGAACAGGGCGCAATAGGTCTCTCGACGGGATTGATCTATCCTCCGGGAGTTTATTCCGCTACGGAGGAATTAATTGGTCTTCTTAATCTATCATCTTTTATCCCCCGGCCTTCAAAATTTATTTATGCTTCCCATATGCGGAGTGAAGGGGACAGGTTGACCGAATCTATTGAGGAGATCATCAGGATCGGCAAGGAATCAGGCATTCATGTCCATATCTCTCATATAAAAACAAGCGGGCGGAAGAACTGGCATAAAATAGACAAAGCCCTCTTGCTGATCGAGGATGCAAGACAAAACGATATCCCGCTTACATGCGACAGGTACCCTTACACCGCATCTTCGACCGACCTTGACACGGTTGTACCGTCATGGGCATATGAGGGCGGTTCGGAAGCGGAACTCGGACGCTTAACTAATCCGGATATTCGGGATCAAATCAGGGCAGAAATACTACATGAGCATCCTGAAATAAAGTACTGGGAAGAAATAAGGGTCGCATCGGTATCATCCGGAAAAAACAAATGGATGGAGGGAAAAACCGTTGCATATATAGCCGGGGAGAGAAAGCTTCACCCTGTAGATATGTTTTTCAGCATTCTCATAGAGGAGGAGCTTAGAGTGGGAGCAATTTTCTCTTCCATGAGCGAAGACAACCTTGAAAGATTTCTGTCGCTTCCCTATAACATGGTCGGCACGGACAGTTCCGCCCGGTCTGCAGAAGGTCCTACAAGCGGAGGTAAACCTCATCCAAGGGGCTTCGGGAGTTTTCCGAGATACCTCGGCAGGTATGTAAGAGATAACGGATTAATGAGCATGAAGGAGGCTATTCACAAAGTGACGCTCCTTCCCGCCCGGACTTTCGGTATAGAGAACAGGGGAGTGCTTCAAAGTGGGGCTTTTGCAGACATTGTGATTTTCGACTACGGTAAAATAATCGACAGGGCAACTTACGATGACCCTTTTCTTAAACCTGAAGGGATAAACTATGTCATTATCAACGGATCGCCGGTCGTATGGGAAGGGCAACCTACAGGTATGAGAAACGGCAGGATTTTAAAGAACGGAAAGTAAGAGAAAACTCATCAATAGTAAAAATGAAAGGCAGACACGATAAAAAACCTTTTAAATGCGACAAAAATTGGTCCATTTTCACCTGACGGCACTTTTTAATGTTATATGTCTTTTAGATAGCTGTATATCGAACAGTGATAATAGTACATTAAGGAGTCGTCCGCACTCAGGCGGATTCGCCGAGGAGAACTTAAAAGCTTTTTTATCATATCTACCTTTCACATTGAGAACTTGTTTTGCATTTTTTAAGTAACTATTTAGCATCAAAATGAAGAATCCAGTTATCGGCATAACGACGGATATAGAAGGTGAATATTTCAGGATAAAACACCACTACGTCGATGCAATCCTGAAATCCGGCGGCGTTCCGATGCTGTTGTCTCCTTCCGATAATCCGCATATATACGCGGAAAAAGTAGACGGACTCCTTATCCCCGGCGGCGATGATCTTGATCCGTCTTACTATAATGAGGAAAAGCTCCCTTGGGTAAAACTCGTATCAAAGGAAAGAAGCGGCTTCGAGATAGCTCTCCTGAAAGAGATGGTGAAGCTCCGAAAACCCGTCCTTGGGATCTGTTACGGAATGCAGCTTGTAAATGTTGCATTTGGAGGGACCCTCTATCAGGATATCGAATCGCAGTTGAAAGTAGCAATAAATCACAAAACGGACTATCATATAATTGTGATAACAGAAAACAGGTTTTTGAGAGAAGGCAGGTTTTCTGTAAACAGTACCCATCACCAGGCGATTAAAGAGCCCGGAAGTGGTCTTTCAGTTATTGCCCGTTCGACCGATAATCTTATTGAAGCCTTGTGCCACGAAGATTACCCGTTTCTTATCGGCATTCAATGGCATCCCGAGCGCAGGTTGGAAGAAGAGCTTTCATTAGGCATCTTTGATTCCTTTGTAAAGGCGGCGGATGTCGGCGAATAGGTTTTATATAACAACTTCAATATTTCTCATTATCTTTCTGGGATATCTTTCCTATCAGATACTCCAGCCGTTTATCGTTCCTATTGCCTGGGCTGTCGTGTTCGCGGTAGTCTTCTATCCGGTATATCTTTATTTATTAAAATATATGAGATTTAAAGCCCTTGCGTCTTTCATTACCATATTGATCATAATCCTGATGATCCTCGGACCGTTCACCTATATATCTTTTGTCCTTGTTGATGAGATCGGAAATTTTGTTACGGATTTCAGCAAGGAAAAACTCGACTCCATCATTCATATCTTTAAACATTCACATTTTTTTCAGGTAATAGAAAAGATCCAGTCATACGCAGGCGTTGAAGGTGTCGGGAGCAGCGATGCTATAACCGAGAGCATAAAGAAGATAGGGGCTACGGTCACGACAAGCCTCTCTACAGGTATTACGAATATGGCGGGGATGTTCATTGATTTTATTTTAATGCTCTTTGCGGTTTTTTTCTTTTTCAAGGACGGCCCTGATTTCCTTACAAAGGTAAGGGACTATTTGCCGTTTTCAGAGGCGGACAAGAACAGGCTGATATCAAAGATTAAGGACATGGTCATTTCTACGGTCTATGGCGGCGTTGTAATCGCTTTTGCACAGGGCGTACTGGGAGGAGCCGCCTTTTATTTTCTCGGGATTAAATCGCCCGTATTGTGGGGGTCCGCAATGACCGTTATGTCTTTCGTCCCCCTGATAGGGACTTTTGCCATATGGGGACCGGCAGCCGGTTATCTGATCATTCAGGGAAGTTTCTGGAAGGGTGTTATTCTGATTCTTTATGGCGTGCTTGTCATCAGTATGGTTGATAATGTATTGAGGCCGATCATTATAAGCGGCAGAACAAAGATGCCGACTCTCGCTGTTTTATTCAGCGTTTTAGGAGGCATAAAACTCTTCGGGTTTATAGGTTTTATTATGGGCCCGCTGGTGCTGGCCCTTTTCATTTCGGTTTTTGAAATCTTCAGACACATAGAAGGAGGAGAAAATGCTTAACAGTGAAGAACTCAAAGAGATTGCAAAGATGCGGGGCGACGATTCGCATTTCGTCAGCCTTTTCCTGAACGTTAATCCTATGACCAATATGAAGGACAACTATGTCATACATGTGAAGAACATGCTGAAGAATACGGCGGATAATCTGGAGAAGTCCGTCCTGAAAAAAGTAGCCGAAGATTTTGAAAAGATCGAATCCTATATCCTCACTAACAGGCCTATTTTCAAAAAAGGGCTTGCCGTTATCAGTTCACAGGAGAGAAAGTACTGGAAAGAATTCCATCTCTCCGTTCCGGTAAAGAATGAAATCATCGTCGATAAGACTCCGTATATCAAACCCCTTCTGGATATTATAGACAATTACCAAAGGTATGCTATTTTGCTTGTCGATAGGGAATCGGCCAGAATATTCGTTGTTCAGTTGGGAGAGATAGCGGAATACTCCGAAGTTCACACCGACGACGTCCCCGGCAAACACAAAAAGGGCGGCTGGTTTGCGCTTTCGGAAAAGAGTTATGAGCGGCACACCGATTACCATGTGGGTCTGCACCTCAAGGACGTCCTCAAACAACTTGACGCCTTTCTCTCGGGTGAATATGTAGGCCGCATTATTATCGGCGGTTCCGAAGAGACTGCAACAAAAGTGAAGAATATGCTTCCTCAGACAATAGCGGAAAAGATAATAGGGACCTTCCAGGCTGAAATGTTTGCAAACGGCAAAGAGATACTCGAAAAGGCGGAGCCGATACTCCGGGCTTTTGAGAGCAGAAAAGAAGAGAAAAGCATTGATGAGCTTCTGACAAAGGCCATGAAAAACGAAAATGCCGTTATCGGCATAGAAAATGTTATGAACGCTTTGCAGGAAGGACGTATTTTGAAGCTGATTATGCTGAAGGATTTCAGGCAGTCGGGACTTTCCTGCAGGCAGTGCGGACACTTGACCGTTCAGAACATATCTTCCTGTCCATATTGCAAAGGTGAAGTCGAGACGGCAAATTACATGGTTGACCTGATAGCCCAAAAGGCAATCGAACAGGGTTCCGTCGTTGAAGTAGCTTATGATAACAAAAAATTGCTGGAAGCAGGCAGCATCGGGGCTTTTTTAAGATTTTAATTTTACCTAAACGTTGCATAAACGGCAGGGCAGACACGATGAAAAGTCTTCTAATGCGACAAAGGAATATATTCCGAACACATAAATGCGGATATGACCTTCAGTGTCTTTCAGAAAAAGGCTGTAGCACTACCTCAAAGTACATTAAGGTGTCGCTACAAGACCTTTTCATCGCATCAGCCCTGCCGTTTGTAATAAGTTTTTGCAACTGGTGAGTTCACTGAAGTCCGCACGGTTTGCACGGTTTGCACGGTTTAATGCTACGATGAATCCGGTAAACCGGGCAAACTTTTTTCTTTTTGTCTTATGTGTACTGTATTTTGTATCCTGTTCCTCTCAAAACCGGATTGAAGGTTATGTATCCTACCGGTTAAATGCAAACCCGACTACGCTTGACCCTGCGCTCATTGTTGATGTGACGGGCGGGTCTATAGCGGCGAAGCTTTTTAACGGTCTTGTCAGGACCGGCAATGATCTTAGTATACAGCCTGATATCGCGGAAAAATGGTTTGTTTCAGGAGACGGCCTGTTATATACATTCCGGTTAAAACGCGGAGTACTATTCTCCAATGGCAGGGAAGTAAAGGCCGGAGATTTCAGATATTCCTTTGAGAGGGTTTTACATCCGGCAGGCAAATCTCCGAATATCTGGGTGCTTGAGAAAATATTAGGCGCTGATGATTTTATGAAGGGCAGGGCGGACAATATAAAAGGCATTAAGGTCATCAATGATTATACTTTGCAAATACGTCTGAAAAGACCGTTCTCCCCGTTCCTTAGCCTCCTCACGATGACGGCCGCCTATGTCGTGCCGAAAGAAGAAGTGGAAAAACGGGGGCCTGATTTTTCAAGCCGGCCGGCAGGCACGGGTCCTTTTGTCCTTAGAGACTGGCTGCCGAACAGGGAGGTAATTCTCGAAAAAAGAAACGACTATTTTGATGCGCCTGCAAAAGTTCGCGGCATAATCTATAGGATCATACCTGAAGACCTTACGGCAGTGACGGAGTACGAGACCGGCAATCTCGATATACTCACGATACCTGCCTCGGAATTTTCGAGGTATCGCAAAGATGCCAATAAGAGTCATCTCATTTCATCAATCAAAGGGCTTAATACGTATTATCTGGGCCTCAACTGCTCAAAATATCCTTTTAACAACAGGGAATTGAGAAAGGCGATACAGTATGCCGTAGACAGAGAAAAAATATTGAATACAATTTATGAAAAGCGTGGCAGGCCGGCATATGGTCCCCTACCCGACATTATCAGAAAATGGGACATGCCTTCTCATTATGCATATAATCCTGAAAAGGCAAAAGATATAATCCGAAAAGAGGGAGCTTCAGGCATTACGGTGAATTTCTATATTACCGCCGATCAGGAAGTTATAGACATAGCGGAAGTCCTGCAGTCCTATATCGAGGCAACCGGGATACATGTCCGGATAAAACAGCTTGAATGGAGCGCCTATAAAGAGGCCGTAAATAAAGGTGAACCTGATATGTTTTATTTAAGCTGGTGGGCGGATTATCCCGACCCTGAGAATTTCCTGTTCCCGCTGTTCCATTCCTCCAATCACGGGCCTGCCGGAAACAGGACGAGATATACAAACCATACGGTAGATTCCCTGATAGAGAAAGGACAATCCACAAGCGATGAGAGGAAAAGAAACATGCTGTATCAACAGGCAGAGGAACTGATTGTTGAAGATTCACCATGGGTATTTCTCTGGCACAGAACGGATTTCACCATCAGACAACCCCGGGTGAAAAATTATAGCATTTATCCCATTTACAACATGGACAAAGGGACGGAGATATCTTTTTAGATTACTTTGAGACTGTTTACCTAACCGTTGCATAAACGGCAGGGCGGACAGGATAAATGCCGCAAATTTTCGGGACTAATACGACAAATATATATATTCCGGACACGGACTCATTTCGTTTGAGTCAAAAGTAAACGAGGGCACGACTTTTCATATTTATCTCCCTGCCGGCCGGTAGTTATTAAGGGGTTCATAATTGAACAGACAGAACCCTGCGCAGCTTTTTGCTTACTTCGGAGATTTTGTAAGGTTTGACTATGACTTCCCGGAAGCCGTATTTCCTGAAGTTTGACATAACGGGATCATTCGAATAACCGCTTGAGACTATCGCCCTGACTTCCGGGTCCAGTTCGATCAGTTTTCCCATGGCTTCCATGCCCCCCATGCCGCCGGGGACTGTAAGATCCATAATAACGGCGTCGAAAGGATGTCCTGACTCTTTTGCCTGACGGAACAGTTCGACGGCTTCCGCGCCGTCTATACAGGTTTCAACCTCATAACCGAGGTTCTTTAATATTTCGCCTGAGGCATCCCGTATCATTTCCTGGTCGTCCATTATAAGAATCCTGCCGCTGCCTGTCTCTATGTTCTCGTCTTTTGACACATCTGTTGAACACTGTTTATCGGAAGCAGGGAGATAGATATCAAAGGTTGTTCCGGAACCTGCTTCGGACGTCACAGCGATATGTCCGTTATGATTTTTAATGATTGAATAGGTAACAGCGAGTCCGAGTCCGCTCCCTATCTGTTTTGTCGTGAAGTAAGGGTCGAATATTTTCGGGAGAATTTCTTCCGGTATGCCGTATCCGTGGTCTTTAATAGTTATGTTTACATAGTTGCCTTCTTTCAAAGGCAAACCGCTTTCTTCATTAACGGTCATGTTCTTCGCGGAAATCTCGGCTATGCCTCCCTCGGGCATAGCCTGGCCGGCGTTGATTGCTAGGTTGTTTATCACCTGGCTTATCTGTCCTTCATCCGCTTCAACCGGCCAAAGATCTT
Organism: Thermodesulfovibrionales bacterium; assembly: GCA_041660325.1. Lineage (GTDB taxonomy): Bacteria > Nitrospirota > Thermodesulfovibrionia > Thermodesulfovibrionales > SM23-35 > DYFC01. The sequence continues at coordinate 32,304 of JBAZWR010000011.1, forward strand.
CGGCAATAATGTACTCGGATTTGACATTGGACCCCCTTAGGACAAAGTCGGCTGAATCTCTTATCAACTGATCAAGAACAAGCGATGTCATAACAGGTTGTCCGCCTTTGGAAAAGGTGAGCAGCTGCCGCGTAAGATCTCCGGCCCGCAGGGTTGCCTTTTCAGCCTCGGACAATCTTTTTGACAGTTTGGTCCCGGGTGAAGCATCCATGTTGGCCAGGGTTATATATGTGAGAATTGCCGTCAGAATATTATTGAAATCATGGGCGATGCCTCCGGCAAGAATTCCGATACTTTCGAGTTTCTGCGATTTCAGCAGCTCTTCCTCCAGTCTCTTCCGTTCCGTGACTTCCTGGAGCAGTTTTTCATAGGCTTTTTTTAATTCCGAAGTCCGTTCTTCAACCCGGCGTTCCAGAGCATCCCGGGCCTGCATGATAGCCTCGGCCATTTTATTGAACGAAGCGGCAAGTTCTTCAACTTCATCGCCTGTTGTTATATCGGCGCGCGCAGTCAGGTCTCCGTGCATAATTCTGTCCGTAGTCTCCCGCAGCGAGATTATAGGGTATGTCAACTGATTCGTGAAAACATATGATAAAGCTATGGAAAAAATAAAACAGATCATGCTCAGCACAAAAATGTCCCGGTACATTATTCCGATCCGGCCTTCAAAAACCGAGGCAGATAGACCTATATGGAGCATCCCTCTGTCGATGCCGGAAACCTGAAGCGGATATGAGTAATGATAAACTTTTCTGCCGGCGATTTTGCTGAAAAGGATTTTTCCGGCAGGATAACTTTTTGAAATATTCCATTCCGGATCGGGTTTTTCCCTTTGTTCCCATTTACCATGCGTATGTATCAGCGACATTCCGTCGTGACGCGCTATTACGATATAGAGGATGTCCGGATTACCCGTTATTGCCTGCATATTATGATCAACGACGAAATCGGAATCTCCGGCGATAAACGCCTTTGCATTGTCCTCTGAAATTGATAAGGACAGGCTTCTTGCCTGGGATTCCAAACTTTTGAGAAGGGCGGTTTTTCCCCCGGTTACCATGAGAAAGCCGAACGGGATAATCGTCAGGACAGACATCGTCACAAGAAGGATAAAGGTTCTTGCAAAAATTCCGCGCTTAAATAATCGCAACTTCATTTCATATAACTAACGGGTTTGATCTCACTTAAAGCTTTGCTCCTCCGAAGGGAAGATTCCCTGTTCCACTTCCACTTTGTACAGGCTGATTGCCTTCAGCGCCTCGTCTTTCAGGTTTACATATCTTTTAGCGAACTTAGGCAGGAAGCGTTCAAACAGGCCGAGGATGTCATGCAGCACGAGCACCTGTCCGTCACAGTGCGGACCTGCGCCGATGCCGATTGTCGGGATGGAAAGCTCTTCGGTTATCCTTTTTGCGATCCCCGTTGGAATAGCCTCCAGCACGATAGAGAAGGCCCCTGCTTCTTCCGCAATATGGGCTTCTTCCATCAATCTCCTGGCGGCCTCTTCCGTCTTTCCCTGGACCTTATAACCGCCCATCCTGTGTATTGCCTGCGGCGTAAGACCTATATGCGCCATGACCGGAATATCGGACCTTGACATGGCCCTGATATGTTCGGCCACCTCGGCGCTGCCCTCTATCTTAACGGCTGTTGCGCCCGCCTCTTTCAAAAAGCGCCCTGCATTCTTTACCCCTTCCTGAACGCTTGCCTGATAGGACATGAAGGGCAGGTCTCCGATAATCATGGCATTCTTTGCCGCCCTTGAAACCATCTTTGTATGATAAATCATTTCGTCCATGGTTACGGGAAGCGTATTCTCGTTCCCCTGAACAACCATGCCGAGCGAATCTCCCACAAGGATAACATCAATGCCCGCCTCATCGACTATCTTTGCAAAAGGGAAATCATAGGCGGTAAGCATGGTAATTTTCCGCTTTTCAGCTTTCTTTTTCAAAAGGTCAAGTATCGTATTTTGTGGCATAGTCGCCTCCTTTGTTTATCTATAAAAAGACCCTCATTAAGGTTTAAAATATGCCTCAACAATAAATTTGTCAAGAGCAAGCTGTTAAACAATGCGACCCTTCAGTGAAGCGGGGAGGATTTTAGGCTTCACTTGAAGGGTTACGACAATAACTGGCAATTCTTCCTTCATTTAGCGTAAGATAAATAGAGCAGATGCTTTGACCTGCCGCAGACATTGCCGATAAAATCAATACGAAAAAGGAAAGCAGGCGGATTTGTCTTTACATATTGCTGCGGATAATCGTAATAGAGAAAAGGAATTTAAAAGTTTATGAAATGTGAAAATTTAAGAAATATCGCGATCATCGCCCATGTCGATCATGGCAAAACCACGTTGCTTGACGGGATGATGAAACAGGGCGGTTTGTTCCGCTCCAATGAAAAAGTGCAAGAGCGTATGATGGACAACATCGACCTTGAGAGGGAACGCGGGATAACCATCATGGCAAAAAATACCGCGGTGAACTACAACGGCGTGAAGATAAATATTGTGGATACGCCCGGCCATGCCGATTTCGGCGGAGAGGTCGAAAGGACCCTGAAGATGGTGGACGGCGTATTATTGCTCGTTGATGCTTCGGAAGGCCCGCTGCCACAGACGAGGTTTGTCCTGAAAAAGGCGCTTGAACTTAAACTGCCGCCGATACTTGTTATCAACAAGATCGACAGGTCCGATGCAAGGATACAGGCCGTGTTAAATGAGGTCTATGACCTTTTTATCGATCTCGACGCTACTGAAGAACAGCTTGAATTCCCGGTCCTTTACACAAACGCCAAGCAGGGGACGGCAAAACTCGGTATGGAAGAAGATTCAACAGACCTGAAACCGCTCTTCGATACGATTATGAATACCATTCCGCCTCCTTCAGGCAAGAGTGACGGGATATTGCAGATACTCGTCACAAATATCGACTATGACAACTATATCGGCAGGCTTGCCATCGGCCGAATCTTTTCCGGTACGGTTAAGGTAGGCGATTATGTGTCCATGGCAAAGGGAGACAATGAATTCACAAAGACAAAGGTCTCATCAATATACACATTCCAGGGGCTTGAGCGTATGCAGGCGGATGCGGCGTCTGCCGGAGAGATCATTGCCCTTGCCGGCATTGAAGGCATCAATATAGGCGATACCATTACCGATGTTGAAAATCCGAAGCCTCTGCCGAGAATAACCGTAGACGAGCCTACTATATCGATGGTGCTGTCCGTCAATACTTCCCCGTTGGCCGGAAGGGAAGGAACATATGTGACCTCAAGAAATTTAAGGGAAAGGCTTGAAAAAGAGCTTCTCTACAATGTGTCCATAAAAGTGAGTTTTGACGAAATGGATTCCTTTAAAGTGATGGGCCGCGGCGAGCTTCAGTTGGCGATACTTATAGAGATGATGAGGCGCGAGGGCTATGAGCTGTCCGTTTCAATGCCGGAGACTATAACAAAAACAATAAAAGACGTTTTACATGAACCCATGGAAATGCTTGTCATAGACGTGCCGGAAGAATATGTAGGAGTCGTCGCCCAGAAGGTGGGGATGAGAAGGGGCAAGATGCAGAAGATGCAGAATAACGGCTACGGCAGGGTCAGGCTCGAGTTCAGAATACCGTCAAGGGGTCTGATCGGGTTCAGGTCTCAGTTCCTTACCGATACAAGGGGAACGGGACTGCTTA